>NZ_JAAOQS010000140.1:0-20640 GCF_011603105.1 Rhodococcus sp. A14
GGGGGACGCCGGTCGGGCACCCGAGGCGGCGGTGGCGGCGCGTCACGGTAGGGCTGCGGCGTCTGGGTGGGCGCGTAGCCGCGCGGTCCCTGCGGCGGCGCCGACCGGGACAACTGCGGTTCGGGGGCCTGCGACCACGCCTGCTGAGGCGGCGGGGCGCCGCGTCCGTCGCGGCGGATCACCTGGGTGCCCTCCGGCGGCGGCGCGGGGGGACCCTGCCGGGGAGCGGGATGTCGCGGGCGGGGCGCAGGAGGTCCCTGTTGCGGGGGACCCTGCGGTGGCACCCGCCGCGTCTGCGGAGGAACTCGCTGGTCAGGTGGTGGCATTCGGCGGTTCGGGGGCGGCGGCACCTGCTGCCCGCCCTGCGTTCGCCGGGGCGGACGGGGCGGCAGCGGAGGATAGGGGGCGTCGCCGGTCACCCGCACGACTTTACTGGTCCGGCCGGATTACGGAATCCAGCCGACGTGCCCGCGCAGGGCGGCGTAGCCGACGAACGCGACCGAATCGATGGTGGCGTGGGCGATCACGAGAGGCCACAACCGTCCAGTCTTCTGCCAGTACCGGCCGAACACCAGACCCATGGCGACGTTGCCCAGTCCGCCCCCGAAACCCTGGTAGAGGTGGTATGTCCCGCGGAGCACCGCCGACGCGAGCAGTGACGAATTCTCGCCCCACCCGAGTTGCCGCAGCCGGGTGATCAGATATGCGACGACGAGCACTTCCTCCGCGCCGGAGTTCGCGATCGCCCACAGGATCAGAGCAGGCAGCCGCCACCAGTGATCCCCGATGGTGCTGGGCACGACGGTGAGGTTGGCGCCGACCGCGCGGGCCAGCAGGTAGAAGCCGAGCCCGGGCAGACCGATCAGCGCGGCGAGCCCGACACCCTGCGTCGCGTCGGGACGCCACCGGGGTCGGCCGAGCCCGACGGCGCGCGGGCCGAGGCCGCTGCGCCACAGGAGGTACAGACCCAGCGCAGCCCACGCGAGAAGTTTCACGACGCCGAGCAATTGCCGGGCGACGTCGATGATCTGGTTCTCCGCGCGGGAGACATTGAGGGCGACGGCCTGATCGGCGAGGTTTCCGGGGGTCAGCAGCGATTCGGACAGTGACAGCAGTCCCGACAGTCCGCTCGTCCCGAACGTGACGAGCAGGACGATCGTGATCTCGATCCACAGGGCCCGCCGCTCGCTCCCGGTGGCCGGCGGAGCCGCCGGTTCGGGTGGGGCAGGCCGTATCCAGGAGGCGAGCGTTGCACGCGAGATCACGCGGCACACGCTAGCGTGCGCCGAACCGGAATACCGATCAGCCGCGCGCGCGGAGTCCGTTCACGAACGGGCATCCCACCATCAGTCGGATCGCCCTGCTCAGCGCGACGGCGTCGTCGACCGGCGCCGAGAACGGCATCCAGATGTCGCGATCGCCGTGATCGTTCTCGACGCGCAGTCGCAGCCCGTACCGGTCGATGCCCAGGGGGCGGACACGTCCGCATCGCATGTGGGGCGGCAGTTTGCGGGACAGCATGTCGATGAGGTCGCGATGGTCCTCGTCGAGATGCTGAAGCCAGGCGGTCTCCATTTCCCAGAACGGGTCGGGCCGGGCGGCGAGCAGGTCGTCGAGGGCGACGGGTTCGGCGCCACTGGAATCGGCGACCACCGCCGATTCGAGGCGGAGCTGCAGCAGCGTCGCATCGTGCCCGACGTCGAGAAGTCCGGGGTGCGGGTATTCGGACGCCACCTCGTCGGCCAGCGTCCGGGTGTGTGCCTCGCAGAGGGCGTGGAGGGTGCCGCGCAGCCAGACGAGCGACCGCACGGGCTCACGCAGCGCGAGCGGTGAGTTGTCGGTCAGCTCCAGTACGGCGGGGATTCCGCCGCCACCGGCGAGCCAGGACAACGTGGCGGCCGCCGATTCGGTGGGCACCGCGACGACGACGTCGCCGCTGGACCGCAGGTGGTGTACCGACGTGACGGTCGGTGCGCTGCCTTCGACGGCGAGTACCGCGTCCTGGGTCCGTGCGCACGAGCTACGCACACGCTCGGCGGTGGACGGACCGGTGGTCGTGACGGGCATGGAGCCTCCTTCAGGGTTCCGCGATACTGAGGTAACCCTAACCTAATGTGGCCGAGTCGGCGATGGCAAGACCCCGAGACGATTCCGGTCCACGAGGTGGGCATTACGGTGGGGAGGTGGCTATACCTCTCACCCTCGGTGTCCCGCGATCCCGCGGACCGCAGTCGTTGCTCGCGGAACTTCTCAGCGGATCCCGGGACACGAGCCCGGCCGTCGGCGGCGCACTCGGACCGCGGGTGGTCCCGGCGTCCGCACTGCTCGACGCCGTCGGGACCGACGCCGGCCGCGTCATCGTGGGTCTCGACGTCGATCCCGCCGTTCTCCGCACCAGCGAGCAGGCCTCCTACGAGGCGGTCCGCTTCCACCTCGACTGCCCCGCGGACCAGCTCGGCGACGCGGTCGCTCTCCGGCTGCCGTCTCCGCTCGCGGTGTTCGTCACGGTCGACGGCAGCGACGACCTCGGTCTGGCCGAGTCGGCGCAGCAACTCGCGGACGCCGGCCGCATCCCGGGCCTCGCGAACGGGCACGCCATCGGCGAGGTCGCCGACTTCCTGGCCGTCCTCGCGCACGCGGACGTCGGGTACGTGGCGAGGGCCCGGGACACGGCGGAGGTGCTCGCGCTGCTGTCCGGGACGGTCGCGTCCCTTCGCGGCGACGACGTGCGGGCGGCGCTCGCGGCACCGGATCCGACGAGACTCACCTCGCTGATCCCCGAGGCCGCGGAGGCCGTCCGCGAGGTCCTGCTGGGGGTCGAGGTGCACGACCCGGCACTCGTGGCCCGTGAGCTGGCGGACGCGGGTCTGCGGTAAACATTCACCGTCAATGCGCCGGTCCGTCAACGCTCGGTGCGTAATCTCGTAGGCGTGCCAAAGATCGCGTATTTCGGACCCTCGGGAACCTTCACGGAGATGGCGCTCGCCCAGCTCCAGGCCGCGGGTGCCTTCGACGGCCCGGTCGAGCGGGTAGCTGCGACGAGTCCGCCCGCCAGCCTGGCCAAGGTACGCGACGGCGTCGTCGACGGTGCTGTCGTTCCCATCGAGAGCTCCGTCGAGGGGGCCGTGGTGCCCACCCTCGACTCGCTCGCGCTGGGCGACCGCCTGCAGATCGTGGCCGAGACCGAGCTCGACGTGGCGTTCACGATCCTCGGCGGGGCAGGCATCGAGCGGCTCGATCAGGTGCGCACCGTGCGGGCGTACCCGGTGGCGGCCGGTCAGGTGCGAATCTGGCTGGAGGAGAACTGCCCCGGCGCCGAACTCCAGACGGCGTCCTCCAACGCAGGCGCCGCCGAGGACGTGGCGAACGGCCTCGCCGACGCCGCCGTGTCCACCGCGCTCGCGGGCGAACGGCTCGGGCTGCGCAGCCTGGCCGACGGGGTGGCGGACGAGAAGAGCGCCCGCACCAGGTTCGTTCTCGTCACCGCGCCGACCCGGGTGCCCGCCCGCACCGGCGGTGACCGCACCTCGGCCGTGCTCGAACCCCACAACACCCCCGGCTCCCTCGTCGATGTGCTCTCCGAGTTCGCGACCCGCGGAATCGATCTCATCCGGATCGAATCGCGCCCGGTCCGCACCACCCCCGGCTTGTACCGCTTCTTCGTCGACTGCATCGGGCACATCGACGACCCGCTCGTCGCCGAGGCGTTCCGTGCGCTGCACCGCAAGTCGCACGTGCGGTTCCTCGGGTCCTGGCCCGCGGCGAACCCCAGCGGCCCGCCGCCGCCGTCCGACGGAGACGCAGCGGACTGGATCGAACGAATCCGTCAGGGAGAGAGGGAATCGTGAGCGGCAAGCTGATCCTGGTCCGGCACGGGCAGACCGAGGCCAACGTCGAGCGCAGGCTCGACACCCGGCTGCCCGGTGCCCGGCTGACACCCGAAGGGCTCTCCCAGGCCGAACGACTGGGCACCGACCTCGCCGCCAAGGCGACGACGGCCGCCCTCGTGTCCTCGCAGGCACTGCGCGCCCGGCAGACGGCGCGCTTCGTCGAACTCGCGTCGGGCATCGCCGTCCAGGTGCGGGAAGGCCTGCACGAGGCCCAGGCCGGTGAACTCGAGGACCGCAGCGACGAGGAGTCGCACAAGCTGTTCATGAAGACGTTCCACCTGTGGCACACCGGCGAGTTGGACGCCCGGGTTCCCGGCGGGGAATCCGCCCACGACATCCTCGAACGGTATGTGCCGGTCGTGGACGCCCTGCGTGAGCAATACCTCGACGACACGGCGGAATCGGGTGACGTCGTGCTGGTCAGCCACGGCGCCGCCATCCGGCTCGTGGCGGCGCAACTCGCCGGGGTGCCCGGGCTGTTCGCCGCCAACAATCATCTGGCCAACACCCAGTCGGTGGAGCTGACACCGCTCGCGGGCGGCGGCTGGGAGTGCGTGCGCTGGGGAACCGTCGAGCCACCGTTCGAGCACCGGGTGATCCCCGGCGCGGACGACCCGATGGGGTGACGTCGTTGCGCGCACTGTGGGGTTGCGCGACGATGGAGGAAACCGTCCTCGAGGAGTGACGGCGGTGGATTGGTTCGTTGGCGATGACTATTCACTCGGTCGGCTGCTCGTCACCGAGGGGCTCGCCGCGATCTATCTCGTCGCGTTCGTGGCCGCGAGAAACCAGTTCAGGCCGCTCGTCGGCAGCAACGGGATGCTGCCCGTCCCGAACTTTCTCCGCGCGGTCTCGTTCGGACGTTCACCGAGCATCTTCCATTTCCACTACTCGGACCGATTCTTCGAGGCGGTCTGCTGGACCGGCACCGCACTGTCTCTCGCCGCGCTGCTCGGTCTGACGCAGGTCGTCCCGCTCGCGGCGTGCATGCTCGTGTGGTTCGCCCTGTGGGTGCTGTACCTCTCGATCGTCAACGTCTCCCAGATCTGGTACAGCTTCGGCTGGGAGTCGTTGCTGCTCGAGGCGGGTTTCCTCGCGATCTTCCTGGGCAACGCCTCGGTCGGTCCGCCGATACTCGTGCTGCTCGTGCTGAGGTGGTTGCTGTTCCGTCTCGAATTCGGGGCCGGGCTGATCAAGATGCGCGGCGACCGATGCTGGAAGGACCTCACCTGCCTGTACTACCACCACGAAACCCAGCCGATGCCCGGACCGTTCAGCTGGTACTTCCACCGGCTGCCGAAGCCGCTGCACAAGGTGGAGGTGCTCGGCAACCACTTCGCTCAGTTGGTGGTGCCGTTCGGGCTGTTCGCGCCGCAGCCGGTCGCCGCCGTCGCCGCGACGATCATGATCGTCACCCAACTGTGGCTGGTGGCGAGCGGTAACTTTTCGTGGCTGAACTGGACGACCATCGTGCTGGGGCTGTCCGTCATCCCGGACAACGTGTACGAGAAGGTGCTGCCGTTCGACGTCCCGGCCGCCAGTGACTCGGCGCCGATGCCCTTCGTCGTGCTGGTGATCGCGGTGACGGCGCTCGTCGTCGTGTTGAGCTACTGGCCGATTCGCAACATGATCTCCCACGGGCAACGCATGAATGCGTCGTTCAACAAGTGGCACTTCGTCAACACGTACGGCGCGTTCGGGAGCATCACCCGGGTGCGTTACGAGGTGATCGTGGAGGGCACGTCGGACGCGCACTCCAGTGTGCACTCCGTGTGGAAGGAGTACGGCTTCAAGGGAAAACCGGGTGACGTCAACCGGCGACCGCGCCAGTTCGCGCCGTATCACCTGCGGCTCGATTGGTTGTTCTGGTTCACGGCGATCTCGCCCGGCTACGCCGAACCGTGGTTCCGGGGTTTCGTCGAGAGGCTGCTGCGCAACGATCGGGACACGCTGAAGTTGTTGCAGTACAACCCGTTCCCGGAGGAGCCGCCGAAACACGTGCGTGCGCGGATGTACCGGTACGAATTCACCACCTGGAAGGAGCGCCGCGAGACCGGCGCCTGGTGGAAGCGGCAACCGGTGTAGGTCAGCGGAGCCGGTCGGCCAGCGACTCCAGCGCCTGCCGCAGGCGCTGCGGGGTGCCGGGACTGAGCGACGACCACCCCGCCCCGTGCGCGGAGACACTGGACGTGCCGACGATGCGTCCCGCCGACGTGTCGAAGACTGTGACAGGCCCGCCCACGGGGTCGTATCGTCCGTCGCCGTAGACGATTCCGACGATCTCGGCGTAGGTGGTGCAGCCGGCCATCGCGTTGCCGAGGACGGTCGCGTCGACCGCGCTCACCCCGAGTGCGGTGAGGGTGGCGGCGAGCGTCTTGCCGTCCCCGCCCTGATCGAAGGCTTCGCCGAGCTGGACCGTGGGTGCGTTGACGACGCCGACGTTCATCGGCTCTGCGGCCCCCAGCGCTCCGATCACGGGGGCGAAGATGTCGGCGCCCGCATCCTGGACGACGTACGTGTCGCCGGCGCGCAGGGCCAGCACCGAGAGGGCATCGCCCTGGGAGATGCACAGTCTGGAGATGCTGCCGTCGCCGTACCAGCGCAGGGCGATCTCCCACAGAGGCCGGGCGAGAACCCGTAGGCGGTCGGCGAGTTCGGGGTGAACCCCACCGCCCGGGAGCAGGTCCCGGGCGGCGAGGGTGTCGACGGCGCCGCGGAACGCTGCGTCCCTGGCGTCGTACGTGTCGTACCGCGGGGTGGCGTCGAGCACCACCGGCAGCACGTCGAGTGCGAGCGTGTCGACGAGATAATCCATTTCGTCGAGGCTCAGGGTCACCGCCGGGAGGGTCGGTACGCCCGGCTGGGTGCCCAGGTCGATCACCGTCCGGACTCCCGGTGGTCGGGGTTCGCGCCGATGACCGACGGAATGACGGTGCGTCCGTCGGAGAAGTGCTCGAAGTTCTTCAGGTAGTCGGGGGTCTCCCGTTCGTCCTCGTCCTGTGAACCCGCCCCGGCGGCGCCCGCTCCACGTCCGACCGTCATCGGTCCGCTGCCGGTGGCGCCGCGCGCCGCCGCAGCCGGGTTCACGTCGGCGCGAACGTCTCCGATCACCCCGCCGGGTGCGGTTGCCGGTGCGCCGGGCCGTGCGCCCTGGCCGCCGTCCGTCTTGCCCCAGCCCTCGGGCAGGGTCGCCCCGCCTGCGGTGCCCGCACCGATCGCACCGACCGAGGTGCGGGCTGCCGCCGCGCTGGTCGAGGCAGAGCCGCCGCCGTACGCGCCGCCGGACATCATCGGCGCACCGCCCACCATCGGGGTGACGCCGCCACCGGTGACCGCGGACAATGCCGCGCCACCGATGTTGCTCGCGGCCGACGTGGCGGTCGAGACGGTGGTGCCCGCGATGCTCCCGACCTGCGACGCGGCCGTGGTGACGGCCGGGTTCTGGCCGGCGGCTATCAGTGCGGCAGCGGCGGCACGCGTCGGATCGAATTCACCGTCGGACGGGATTTCGTCGAAGGTCCCGACCTCCTTCGAATCGGCCTTCGTGACGATACGAGGGGGCTGCCTGTACGTGCGTTTGAGTGCCAGGATGTTCGACGCGGCCTCGTATCCCTCCATCACGAGCCCGGCGCGAATGTCCATCGCGCGGTCCGCGGCTTCGGCGGCCGCGGCGGTGCCGTTGAGCGCCCCACCCGTCGTGTACGCGGTGGCCTTCGCGGTTTTCACTGCGACGATCTCGGGGATGCTGGGCATGATGAGCGCGGCGGTGGTGTAGGCGCCCGCTTCGAGCCCGGCCTTCGCTGCGGTGTCCGCGGCGAGTTCGGCACATTCCGCCGTCCACACCGTGAACGGCGTGATCTTGGCGAGCGCCGCGACCGCGGACACTCCCTGCCAGCCGGCCGCGAGTTCGGCCATCACGCGGACGAGTGTGAGGTTGGCGTCGACGAAGCTCGTGGACAGCGCCGTCCACGCCGCGCTCGCCACGCTGAGCGGCACCGGACCCGCGCCGGCGGCGAGGGTGGTCGAGTTGACGGTTGCCCCTCGGGGCAACCAGATGACACCTGTCAGTCCCATGGTCATATCTGATCTCCTGGTGGTCTCGAGGCGCCGGCCGTCACATGCCCGCAGCGAGCGACGCGCCGAGCGCGAGGTCCTCGGCGACATACAGCGCGGCCTGGGTGCGGAGTGTGTTCGCGGTCTCGCGCATCTCGAGAATGCCCTGGGCGACAGCAGGAGTGAACGTGTTGGCGACGGTATTGAAGTAACCAGCCGCGTGCAGCGAGACCTCTTCGCTCCCGGAGGGAAGCACGCGGATGGCCGCGGAGTTGAGAGCGACCGCGGTCTCGAGACGCGCGGCGAGCGCGTCGAGTTCCAGGGCGGCGGCGACAAGAGCTTCAGGTGCGACGTGCAGAGCTGGCATTGCGTCGAACTCCTTCTTGACCTAGGCAGGCGGAAGGCAGTTGCCCCCCGGCAAACGAACTGCATGTGCAGCTGTCCCTACACACTTGGACGCTGCAACGCGCTCTTCGGTTCCCCCCGATCCCGAGAAATTTCTTCTCGGGAAAACCGTTCATCCCCAGCCGAGCTCGTGCAAGCGATCTTCTTCTATCCCGAAGTAGTGCGCAACCTCGTGTATCACGGTGACGGCCACCTCGTGGACGACTTCCTCCTCCGAACTGCAAATTTCGAGGAGGGCGTCGCGGTAGACGGTAATCGTATCGGGCAGCGATCCGCCGTAATGGCTGTCCCGTTCCGTCAACGCGATCCCGTGGTAGAGGCCCAGAAGATACGGGTCCTCGTCGTTGCGGTCGTCGACGAGGACGACGACGTTGTCGATCGCGGACGCGAGCTGGGGTGGGATCAGATCGAGTGCGTCGCCCACCAATTCCTCGAATCGGTCGGGCGTCATGCTCACCGCCACATCAGTTCCCGGGGACCGGCGCTGCGCCGGGAAGCGGTGTCGGAATCGACCTACCCTCCGGGACCGGCGGCGGCGGTACGGGCGCCGCGCCGTTGATGAGGATCTCGCCCTTCGCCGAACCGGTGATGGTCGAGAAGCCGCCGGCGTCGGTCTCCTTGCCCACCGAGCAGTTCACCCGCCTGCTGCCCGCGAGCCAACTGTCGAGTTCCAGGTTGTCCCAGAACAGCGTGAGCGTCTTGTTGCGCAGCGCGTCGGCGGAACCGAGGTACTCGTTGGCGGCCTGCGTGCACACGCCTTCGAGATACTTGTCCTGGTCTTCGACGGCCGGCATCGAGGAAGGGAACTGGGTGGCCAGGTCGACGACGGAGATCACTTCGAAGGCGTGGGGTTGCGCGCAGTCGACGGGATCGGTGGGCACGTTCTGGTTGATGCCGATGCAGGTGCCCGGATCCCAGATGTTGGATTGGTCCTGCTCGGCCACCTTGCCGGTGAACGGCAGCAACGTCCCTGCGGTGCTGGAGAATTGAAGGCCGCACCGCAGAGTGCGCTCGCCCGCCGCCCAACCGGACTCGCTGGGGAACATGAGACCCACGCTGAACTTGCCGTACGGATCGAACTTCGCGCCGAGGTAGGAGTCGACGGCGGGCACACAGTGTTCGTCGCGCAGCGCGGCGAACCGCAGCGCACCCGGGTAACGCGAACCCGGACCGAACTCGGCACCCGGATACACGCTGAGGTCCAGCGGTGCCGCCACCTCGAACCGGTGTTCCTCCGAGCAGTCGACCTTCGCGACGTCCTTCCGGTCTTCCTGCGGATCGTTCGACGGCGTCCAGTCGAGGCAGTCGCCTGCCGCCGCCGAAGCGAACGCGTCGCCGTCCACCGAACCCGTCGCCTGCGGTCCGGAACCGGCGGAGTGCGCGGGGAGGTTCTCGCTGCGGTTGAAACCGCCTGCGATCGCGAACGTGGCGATCGCCGCCACCACGGCACCTGCCGCGACGGCCGCGAGCGCGCGACGCGTCGTGGTCGCGGACATGCTGCGGGGAGCCTTCTCCGGTTGCCCGGCATTCTTCGGCTGGGGGTCGGCGCCGTTCGACTGATCTGAGGACATCGATTTCCATAATGCCTGTTCCACTCGTGGAAGCAGAACAACTCCCGCAATCGGCTGGAACCTGGCGTAACTTCGACGACCATGAGTGACGATCCTCAGCACTCCGCCGAGCCGGTGGATCCTGAACTGCAAGAGCTCGCCGGGCGTGTGTTCGACACGGCACGATCCGGCGACGCCGTGTCCTTGGCCACGTACCTCGATGCGGGCGTCCCGGTGAACCTGGCCAATCAGAACGGCGACACTCTGGTGATGCTGGCCGCCTACCACGGTCACGCCGTGGCCGTTCAGGTCCTGATCGACCGCGGCGCCGACGTCGACCGGCTCAACGACAAGGGACAGTCCCCGCTGGCAGGGGCGCTGTTCAAGGGTGAGGACGCCGTGGTGCGGACCCTCGTCGCCGGTGGTGCCGACGCCACGGCCGGCCACCCGACCGCCGTCGACGCTGCCCGCATGTTCGGCCGCGAGGACCTTCTGAGCCTGCTGGAACCGAAACCGGAGTGAGCCGCTCCGCGGCGCCCGGTAGGGTTTGAAGCCGTGATTGACCTGAAGTTCCTCCGCGAGAACCCCGACGCCGTCCGCGAGTCGCAGCGCACCCGTGGCGAAGATCCCGCCCTGGTCGACGCGTTGCTCGAGGCCGACGCGTCCCGGCGCGCCGCCGTTCTCGCCGGCGACAATCTGCGTGCCGAGCAGAAAGCGTTCGGCAAGAAGGTCGGGCAGGCGTCCCCGGAGGAGCGTCCGGCGTTGCTCGAGGGCTCCAAGGAACTCGCGGCCAAGGTCAAGCAGGCCGAGGCCGAGCAGCACGAGGCGCAGGCCGCGCTCGACGCCGCGCACCGGGCGATCTCCAACGTCGTCCAGGAGGGCGCCCCCGCGGGCGGCGAGGACGACTTCGTCACCCTCGAGACGGTCGGCGAGATTCCCACGTTCGACTTCGAACCCAAGGACCACCTCGAGCTGGGTGAGTCGCTGGGGCTGATCGACATGGAGCGCGGCGCGAAGGTCTCCGGTGCCCGCTTCTACTTCCTCACCGGCTTCGGCGCGATGCTGCAGCTGGGAATGCTGCAGCTGGCCGCGCAGAAGGCGATGGCCAACGGCTTCCAGATGATGATCCCGCCGGTGCTGGTGCGACCGGAGATCATGGCGGGAACCGGGTTCCTCGGCGCCCACGCGGACGAGATCTATCACCTCGCCGACGACGACCTGTACCTCGTCGGCACGTCCGAGGTCCCGTTGGCCGGGTACCACTCGGGCGAGATCCTCGACCTCGCCGACGGCCCCAAGCGGTACGCCGGCTGGTCGACGTGCTTCCGCCGCGAGGCCGGCAGCTACGGCAAGGACACCCGCGGCATCATCCGGGTCCACCAGTTCGACAAGGTGGAGATGTTCACCTACTGCAAGCCCGAGGACGCCGACGCGGAGCACCAGCGCCTGCTCGGGTGGGAGCGCGACATGCTCGCCGCCATCGACGTGCCCTACCGCGTGATCGACGTGGCCGGTGGCGACCTGGGGTCGTCGGCCGCCCGCAAGTTCGACTGCGAGGCCTGGGTGCCCACGCAGCAGGCATATCGCGAGCTCACCTCGACGTCCAACTGCACGACGTTCCAGGCGCGTCGTCTCGGTGTCCGGTACCGCGACGAGAACGGGAAGCCGCAGACGGCCGCGACCCTCAACGGCACCCTCGCCACCACCCGGTGGATCGTCGCCATCCTGGAGAACCACCAGCAGTCCGACGGCACGGTGCGGGTGCCCGAGGCGCTCGTGCCGTTTGTCGGGACGGATCTCCTGAAGCCATGAACGCAGGCGCAGGGCTTTTGGGAAGGCTACCCTTGCGCGAACGCCGAAATGATGTAACCCTTACCTAATCGAGTTGGTAAGGAGCTCCACATGTTCGTGTGCATCTGCAAGGCAGTGACGGAAGACGAAGTGCATGAGCACTGTGCTGCCGGAGCTGACAGTGCGGATGCCATCGGTGAGCGTTGCGGCGCCGGATGGGGATGCGGAACCTGCGTCGATCGGTTGAAGGAGATTCTGGAGCGGTCGGCCGCCGACAGCGTGGCCGCGTAACGAAACCGCAGCACAACTGAATCCCGCGATTCTCTACATCGCGGGATATTGCCGGTGGTACGTTCGCCTCAACCGGGGCGAACGGAGAAGTCATGCGCGGCGACGACGAAGTAATTGCTCTTCTCAACGAACAGTTGACCAGTGAGCTGACTGCGATCAACCAGTACTTTCTGCACTCCAAGATGCAAGCCAATTGGGGCTTCACCAAACTGGCGGACAAGACTCGGGCGGAGTCCATCGAGGAGATGAATCACGCCGAGATCCTCACCGACCGGATCCTGTTCCTCGAGGCGCTTCCGAACTATCAGAAGCTGCTGCCGCTGCGCATCGGACAGGACCTACGCGAGCAGTTCCATTCCGACCTCTCCATCGAAGTCGAGGTCGTCGAGCGCCTGCGTCCGGGAATCCAGATGTGCCGCGACAAGGGCGATGCCACGTCGGCGAAACTGCTCGAGACGATCCTCGAGGAAGAAGAGGATCACATCGACTATCTGGAGACGCAGATCGAACTGATGGACAAGATGGGCGACCAGCTCTACATGGCCCAGCTCGTCGATCAGCCGCCGACCGTCGGATAGTCGAAAACGGGGTGACACCCCCGGCGGGGAGTGCGAAACTGGGCGCGTGAGATATCCCGCCGACCAGCCTTGACCCAGTTCGCAGCGTTCTCTCGCCGTCCGCGTGGTCGGCTACGTGTCCACGCGCGACCTCATCCCGCTCCACGGTCTGTACGACCTGCTGTTCGCCGACCACGGACTGAGCGTCGGTCAGATCTCGTCCCTGTTCGTCATCTGGTCGGTCGTGTCCTTCGTCGCCGAGGTGCCGTCCGGCGCGTGGGCCGACACCGTGTCTCGACGTGGCCTCCTGGTGTTCGCGTCCGTGCTGTACACGGCCGGATTCAGCGTGTGGATCCTCGTGCCGTCGTACGCGGGATTCGCGGCCGGATTCGTGTTGTGGGGCATCAGCGGCGCCATCCAGTCGGGCACGTTCGAGGCGTTGCTGTACGACGAACTCGTGGCGCGAGGCGCCGCCGGTGACTTCGCGAGGTTGCTCGGCTTCGCCAACTCCGGCGCCATGGTGTGCAACCTTCTCGCGACCCTGACGGCGGCGCCGCTCTACGTCCTCGGCGGATATCCGTTGGTCGGATGGGTCAGCGTCGGTGCGACCGTGGTCCACGGGGGCTTCGCCCTGTTGCTGCCCGCGGCACCCAAGGTCGAGGAGGCCGACGAGACCCTCGACGTCGCGGACGAACGCCGGGGACTCGCGGCCCGGTACGCCGCGATGCTGCGTGCCGGCCTCGGCGAGGTGACGCGGGAGGCGGTGGTCCGGCGCGGAGTGCTGCTCTCGGCGGTGCTGATCGCGTTCCTGGCGTTCGACGAGTACTTCGGGCTCCTCGCCCGCGACGGTGGCACAGCGACGGCGTCCGTACCGCTGCTCGTCGCGATCACGGTGAGCGGTCAGGTGGTCGGCACAGCCCTCGCCGGACGCACGGCGTCGATGCGTGCCGTGACGATGGGGCGGGCCGTTGCCGTCGCCGCGATCCTGCTCGGCGGGGGAGCGCTGCTCGGCGGTGTCCCCGGATTCCTCGCGCTCGGCGTCGGCTACGGCATCCTCGGCAACGCGATGATCGTGTCGGAAGCGCGCGTACAGGATGCGATCACCGGTCCCGCACGCGCCACCGTCACGTCGGTGGCGGGACTGTTCGGTGAGGTGGCCGCGGTGCTGATCTACGCGGGCGTGGCCGTCGGGTCCCTGTGGCTGTCGGTCACGACGCTCGTCGCGGCACTGGCCGTTCCCGTGCTGCTGTCGGCGGTCCTGGTGCGTCGGTGGCTGCCGCCGGTCCGCGCCGACGCCCCCACTGCCGGGTGAACGTACCCTTCGACGCCTCAGATGCGCCGAAGGGTACATTCGCCCGCCGGGGTCAGAGCTTCGTGGACCGCAATTCGTGACCCTTGGACGTCTTGCAGCGGCCCGACTCGAGGTCCCACTGCCAGCCGTGCAGGTTGCAGGTGAGGTTGGTGCCGTCGACGACGCCGAACTTCGACAGGTCGGCCTTCAGGTGCGGGCAGCGACGCTGGATCTCGTACCCGCCGAGTTCGATCGACGCCGAGTCGTCGTGGGCCTCGGCGAACCAGCCGTCGGCGTACGCGATGCGCTCGTCGGTGAGGCACTTGAAGAACGTGTAGAGGAATTCGTTGTATCCGCCGACGCGCCACGCCTCGAAGCGGGTGGACAGGAAGATGGTGTTCACCCAGTCGGGCTCGTCGTCGCGCAGCACCGTGCGCACCAGTTCGGGGGCGATACGGAAGCCGTAGCGGTATTTGCCGTCCTTCTCGCCGCGCGGACGGACGGTGCGCTGCGGGAAGTCGAGGACGACGGTCTCGTCACCCATCACCAGGCCGACGGGGTAGCCGATGCCGTCGCAGATCAGGTCGGACTGCTTCATGATCGGCTCGAACTTCGCCTTGAGCGCCTCCAGTAGCGGCTCGCCCTCGGCGGGGGCCCACGTGGCCTTCTCGGCGGCGAGGACCGGCGCCATGCGCTTCGCCATGTCCTCGATGTAGGCGGCCTTGTCGGAGAAGATCTTGTCGACCTCGGCGTCCGGGATCGGGTGCGTGAGCGTCAGCTCGCCGCCCTTCAGGTCCGCGGTGGACCCCGGGATCATCAGGATGCCGCCGTCGTTGCCGTGGATCCGCATCTGCTCGAGGAACGTGATCTGGTCGGGGAAGATGTTGCCCTCGTCACCCCGGTCGTCGTTCAGGTAGCGCAGGGCGTCGTCGAGGAACACCGGCGGTCCGGCGGACGGCACCACCCATGTGGCCGCGACCTGCTCGATGTAGCTGCGGCAGCGGTCCATGCCGCGCTGACGCTTCTGCTTGCCGAAGTTGGCCTTCGTCTTGGTGGGGATGTCGTAGACCATCGGGTACCAGATGGCGCCCGAGTACTGCAGCAGATGGATGTCGATCTTGCCGAACTCGTCGTGCAGGACGTCCATGTCGACGGGTCGTGCGTCGTTCATGTTGAAACACGTGGTCTCGCCGTCGGACACCACGAGACCCGAGTCGCCGATCGGACCGTCCGCGGGGGCGCGCAGCGCGATGATCATGACGTCGAGGTCGCCCTTGGGGCCGGTGACCTTGTGCTTGACGGAATCCTCGGTCTCGAAGAACTTGTGGAAGCCCAGCGCCTCGAGTTCACGCTTGAGGTCCGGCACCGGGTAGTCGGGGAGCAGCACCGTCGCGTCCTTGTTGACGTGCTTGCTCAGGTTCTCCGGGTCGAAATGATCCTTGTGCAGGTGCGACACGTACAGGTAGTCGCAGTTGCCCAGGGCGTCCCAGTCGAGCTGGGTGTTGTCCGGGAACGGGAACCAGGACCCGAAGTATGCGGGGTTCACCCAGGGGTCGCACAGGATCGAGCCTGCCTCGGTCTGGATGTGGAATCCGGCGTGTCCGACGCTGGTGACCTGCACTGGTATGCCTCCTGGGAGCTGAGCGACTGTTCCAGAGTAGGCGGTCCCCCCAGGTGAGTGGCAATGCGCGCTCCAGCACACCATGCCACTCACGTGCGGTCAGGTCACTTCGCCCAGGCAGTAGCCGTCGGGGCCGATGGACAGCGTGAGCTGCCTGGTGTTCGTCACACCGGACACGTCGGTGACGGGTACGGACACTTCCAGGTAGTCGCCGCGGACCGGCGTGGCTGTCATCGCGTCGGCGGCGAACGCCGTCGTCCCGGCGAGGACGTCGGGGTCGAGTTGGAGCGGCGGCCTGCCGCCGGTGCCCGTGCCGGACGGGTCCCAGGGGCTGAAGCCGGGGCAGATCAGCGGGTAGGCGGTCTCGGTGTCTGCCCTGTTCACCGGCGCGCCCGACTCCCGAGACAGGAATCGGGTGACGGCGTACTCGGCGTCGGCGAGGGTGTAGAAGTCGACGGTCCCGGCGGGGTGGACGTGTGGGCAGGCGTAGCCGGACGCGATCTCGCTGCGTTTGACGGACACCGTGGTGCCGCCGCCGGTCCACGACACCGCGAACTGTCCGTCGACGCCGGGTTGCGCGAGGGCCCCGAGGATCGCGGACGTGTCGGCGTACTGGTCGGCGGCCTGGGCGGGCGGCAGCGTCCAGCATTTCGCGGGGACGGTGTCGGGTCGGGTGACCAGGTCGGTGGCCCACGCGCGGACGGCGTCGACCGCTGCGGGGTTGCCGGGTACGTCGCCGACGATCACCCGCGGCACCGGGGCAGGCGGCGTGGTGGTCGTGGGCCTGGCGGCGGATGTGGGCGCGGAAACGGTATCGGCGGGCGGTTCCTCCGTCGGGATGCCGGACTGCGAATCGCACGCCACCCCCGCGCCGAGGATCACCGCGACGACCGGCGCGATGAGCGCCCTCCTGCCCCTGCCAGCCATCTCCAGCGCGCCCTTTCTCTCGACTCCCCACCGAAAGTCCGTCCCCGACGGGGGGCCAGATCGCGGATACCCGGCTACGCTAGCCGATTGTGGAACCCGTCTACCGAACCGTCATCGGCATCGCCCGCACCGTATTCGCCCTCGAAGGCCTGAAGTTCACGGTCAAGGGCGATCAGCACATTCCGTCGACGGGTGGGGCGGTGATCGCGATCAATCACACCGGCTACATGGACTTCACCTACGCCGGACTTCCGGCCCGCCGGGTGAAGCGGTACGTCCGCTTCATGGCGAAGAAGGAAGTGTTCGACAACAAGATCTCGGGCCCGATCATGCGCGCGCTCAAGCACATTCCGGTCGACCGGGCCGCCGGCGCGGATTCGTACAAGGCGGCCGTCGACTTCCTGCGCCGCGGCGAACTGGTGGGCGTCTACCCGGAGGCCACCATCAGCCGGAGCTTCGAGATCAAGGACTTCAAGTCGGGTGCCGCGCGCATGGCGATCGAGGCGAATGTGCCGATCATCCCGGTGGTCATCTGGGGCGCGCAGCGGGTGTGGACCAAGGGGTTCCCGAAGCGGCTGGGCCGCACGAACACTCCCATCTCGATCGCCGTCGGCGAGCCGATCCAGCCGTTCGAGCCCGCATCCGAGCTGACCGCAAAGCTGCACGCCACGATGACGACGATGCTCGCCGACCTCCAGCAGGGCTACGACCACCCGGCGGGCGAGTACTGGGTGCCCGCGCGCCTCGGGGGCAGTGCTCCGACGCTCGACGAAGCGAACAAGATGGACGCCGCCGACGCCGAGGCGAAGGCGCAGTCCCGTCGGGCCCGGGAGACCGGTAGCTAGAGGGTGGCGGTGGAGCCGGTCTATACGGCTGTCGAGTCGACGGCCAAGGCGTTGTCCCTGTTCCAGGGATTGAGGATGACGCGAGTCGGCCTGGACAACATCCCCACCGAGGGTGGTGCGGTGCTCGCGGTCAATCACACCGGCTACCTGGACTTCGTCCAGCTGGCACTGGCGGTCGGTGCGGTGGACCGCAAACTGCGGCTCATGGCCAAGGCCGAACTCGCGAACAACACGGTGATGGCGTTCCTGATGCGCGGGTGCGGGGTCATCCCGGTCGACCGGACCGCAGGCGCGGGCGCGTACCTCGCTGCGGTGGACCGGCTGCGCGAGGGCGAATTGGTGGGTGTGTACCCGGAGGCGACCATCAGCCGGAGCTTCGAGATCAAGGAACTGAAGTCGGGTGCGGCGCGCATGGCGATCGACGCCCGGGTGCCGCTCGTGCCCGTCATCGTGTGGGGCGCTCATCGGATCGCCACCAAAGGGCAGCCGAGACAACTTGGGCGGCATCGGTTCCCGGTGACCGTCGAGGTCGGCAGGCCGATCGAGCCGCGAGAACCGGCGGAGGCCCTCACCGCGACCCTGCACACGGAGATGGACACCATCCTGCGCCGGGTGCAGGACGGATTCGACCATCCGGCGGGAGCGTACTGGGTGCCCCGGCGACTCGGCGGCAGCGCGCCGACCATCGAGGAGGCCACCGAGATGGACCGCCGCGAAGCCGAGGAACGGCGGGCCCGGTAACGGCCGCCCGGCGGCGCCGCGGACTCGGCAGGCAGAATAGCTGGGTGAGCCCAGACCGACCGAGCCTTGTAGCGTCCGATGTCGACGGCACCCTGATCGGGGAGGACGAGCGCATCAGTGCCCGCACCCGCGACGCCGTCGCGTCGGTGGTCGCGTCGGGAACCCCTTTCGTGCTGGCCACCGGCCGGCCCCCGCGCTGGATCCATCCCGTGGTCGAGGGCCTCGGCTACGCGCCGCTCGCCGTCTGCGCGAACGGCGCCGTCATCTACGACAGCGACAGCGACCGCGTGCTCAGCTCCGCGACCCTCGACGTCGACACCCTCACGTGGCTGTCGGAGATCGCGCTCCGCGTGCTGCCCGGCGCCGGGCTCGCGGCGGAGCGTGTCGGGGTGAGCGCCCACGACGCCGCGACACCGCAGTTCGTGAGTTCACCCGGCTACCAGCACGCCTGGCTCAACCCCGACAACACCGAGATGTCCGAGAACGAGGTCGTCGCGGCCCCCGCGGTGAAGCTGCTGATCCGGGTGCCGGAAATGTCCAGTCAGGCGATGGTCGACGCGCTGGCGCCGCACATCGGTCGCCGGGCCGATGTCACGTTCTCCACCGACAACGGGCTGATCGAACTGTCGGCGTCGGGAATCACGAAGGCGTCGGGTCTCGCGCTGGTGGCGGAACGACTCGGCGTGACGGCGTCGCACATCGTGGCCTTCGGTGACATGCCCAACGACATTCCGATGTTGAACCTCGCGGGCCGGGGTGTCGCCGTCGAGAACGCGCACCCCGACGCCAAGGCCGCCGCCGACGAAGTGACGGCCACCAACTGGGACGACGGAGTCGCGAAAGTACTCGAGCGCTGGTGGTCCTGAGACCACCAGCGCCCGGGAGGGTGAAACCCGATCAGCCGGCCGGAACCGGTGCCGGTTCGACGGGAGCGGGAGCGGGCGCGGGAGCCGGTTCGGGTGCCGGAGCCGGAGCGGGCTCGGCCGGAGCGGGCGGAACCTGAGCCGGGTCCGCGGGCGGTGCGACGGGGGCCGCGGCATCGACCCGGGCACCGTTCTTGTAGGCCTCCGCGTAGGTGTCGTTGTAGGTCTTCAACACCTTGGTGACTATGCCGGTGATCTCGTTGAAGATCAGCGAACCGTTCTCGAAGTCGGTGCGCAGACCGCCCGGGATCGGGTACTCGTCACTGGTCGGCAGGCCCAGTTCGCCGTTGTCGGCTCCGAGGTTCTGCCACGTCTTGAAGATCTGTCCGAGGACCGCCCACACACCGCCGTTGGGCGAGGTGAAGATGGCGCCGTTGGCGAACTGTGCGCCCGAGTTACCGGCCTTGGCCTGCAGCAGTCCGGTGATGGCCTGGCCGAGCCGGCCGGTGTCGCCGCCTTCCGCCACCCACTTCTGGGCGACCGGCGACGGGTCGGTGAGCCGCAGCAGTTCGTTGACCAGGGCGGGGATTCCGGCGCCGAGGCTGGCGCTGGCGTCCGTGCCGGGACCGCCGGACGGCGCCGGAGCCTCACCCGAGGGTGCGTCCGAAGCCAGCGACGCGTTGCCGCCGCCGAGGTTGGCCGCCGCGATCTGCCGGATCTCGTCCATGTGTGAGTACGCCGCGTCTCCGGGGCAGGACGTGTTGCCGACGTCGCGGTGCGCGAAGATCACCGGGAGATCGACGGCCTCACCCTCCGCGTAGGGCGTGAATTCGGTGCCCTCGGAGTACATCGTCGTCTCACCGAGTGGGTCGAGTCCGGCCTTGCCGAGCTTCCAGCCCAGGAACTTGCCGACGGCGTCGAGGGTGACCTGCGGCGGATCCTCGGACGAGAAGTCGCCCATCATCGCGACTCCGGTGGTGTTCTCGTTGAACCCGCCGGCGTGCGCGCCCTGGACCGGACGGTCGAGACCGCCTGCGCGACCCTCGAAGATCTGGCCGTATTTGTCGACCAGTGCGTTGTATCCGATGTCGCACCAGCCGAGCGTCTGCGCGTGGTACGCGTAGATCGCCCGGACGATCTCGGCCGATTCGGCCTTCGAGTAGTCGTTGGCTCCCGCGGTGTGGTGCACGGTGGCGCCGCCGATGAAGTCGTCGTAATCGGGGTCCTGGCACCGGATGGACTCGTCGGCGCCCCACTGCTGGCGGCTGATGACCTTGGGACCGCCGCTGTCGAGGGGGCTCGCGATGTCGCCGAGCGTCGCGTCGCCGGGACCACTGCCCGGTTCGATGAGCACGGCCGTGACGTCGTCGGCGCCCGCGCGTGCCGGCTGCTGCCGCAACGGCGTGTTGACGGCGGCAGGGGTGTAACCGAGCGGTGCGGCCCCGTCGGCGGCGGGAGCAGAGGCTGCGGGTGCCGGGGCGGGAGCGGGCACCGCGTCGGGCGCGGGTGCGCCTGCCGGTGCAGGGATCGAGGTGGGGGTCAGGATCTGGATCGCCTTCGTCAGCCCGACGTAGACGGGTTCGGTGGCGACCTTGCCGTCCGACGCCGTCTTGTCCGTGCGACGCGTGTCGATCATGTCGGGGGAGACCCACTGTCCCCACGTTCCGTCGGCCTGCAGCGCCCGGACCTTCGACTCCGCGGACGCGAGGGTCTGGGAGGTGAGCGCCACCATGCTGAACGGGGTGTCGCGGGACAGTTCCTTGACGATCGTGCCGGGCTGCTGATCGGCCGGGGGCAGGATCGCGGGGTCGGAGA
>NZ_JAAOQS010000141.1:0-20516 GCF_011603105.1 Rhodococcus sp. A14
AACTGGGCAAGAGCAGCGCGAGTAACTCCCACTGCTTGTCCGTCAACACCTCAAACCGATCAACAACGTCTGCCACACCGAAGAGTCTGCAGCGCAACACCACAAATCATTGGGAGACACACCCTAGGCCCGAGACGCGAAGTGGTCTGCGCGACGGAGAATGTCGTGGGCGCGGGCAAGCTGTGGCAGATGACCGCCGTGAGTGACGCGGCTTCCGTCTGCACCCAGACGCTCGATCGTCGTTTCCGCCCACGAGATGTCGTCCACATCGGGTGCCAACGCGGTATTGATCACCGGCACCTGGTCGGACGCGAGGGTCAGTTTTCCGGTCATCCCCATTTCGCGGGCCAGTCGCGTGTCGTCCCGGATGACCTCGGCGTCGCGAGACAGCGTCGGCCCGTCGATGGGGGCTCCGATCCGGGCAGCCCGGCTGGCATTGACGAGCCGGGATCGGGCGTATGCCAACGCCATCGGGGTTCGCCCGGCACCCGTGTCGCGGCAGTAGTCGCCGATCCCGAACGCGAGTCGACAGACGGGAGCGGTGCGAGCAATGTCGTCGACTGCCACGATCGAGGCCGCGGACTCGACGAGAGCGACCACCGGAACACCCGAAATCTTTTCAGCGGTGTCCCGCACCTGTTCGGGTGCTTCCGTTTTCGACAGCATCAGCCCGCGCAGGCCGGGCAGGCCGCGGAGCGCGTCGAGGTCGCGCTGCCAGTGCGGGGTGGTCGCGTCGTTGATCCGCACCCAACCTGCATTTCGGGCGAGCCACTCAGCGGTGCAGGCCCGCCCCTCGACTTTCGCCGCGAACGGCAAACCGTCCTCGAGGTCGATGATCAGCGAGTCGGCGCCAGACGCAGCCGCAGCCGCGAGGACCTCGCTCCCGACCGCAGGGACCAGAAGCCAACTCCGCGCCATGGCGACGTAGACCTCGCTGCGCTGGGCTGTCTCGACACTCATTCTGCTCTTCCCTCGGCCATACCGAGGAGTCTGCGCGCGGCCGGGAGGCGACGCACTCGACGAAGCGGAGTGCGCCGACGGTGCCCGGTCACCGCTTCGTCAGGTGCGCCTCCGATCCCGGCAGTTCACCTCAGAAGTCGAAGCCCCAGGAGGCCGGGTTGAGGACGACGCGGTACCAGACGTTGGTCGGTTCATCGAACGTGCATGGCACGATCACGACTCCCGACGTCTGCTCGAGCGCCGCAGCCTTCCCGCAGAAGTATTCCGCACCTTCACCGGACGTCTCGGCACGATAGACGGGGCCGATGTGCCAGGGTTCGGCACTCGCGGTTCCGGCCCCCACGGTGGCTCCGAGAACGAGAGGTGCGGACAGTATCCCGACCAATGCTGCGGTACGCCGAGCGGACTTCTTCTGCACGAGATCTCCTTCGTAGGCGACGACACAACCGTTCTGTGTGGTTAGTTCGCACAAGAACCGTCGGACGTTACCGGGGAGCCGACGCCCGCTCCTCGAACACCTGAGCCGACCCGTTCTGCTCGGCAAGTTCACGGGCGCTGTTCAGCGCTTCCTGGGCCGCCGCCTTCACCGCCGCCTTCACCGCCGCGGAATCGTCGGTGGTCGCAGGAGCTTCGACAACGTCCGGCGTCTCGACAACGTCCGGCGTCTCGACAACGTCCGGCGTCTCGGCGAGGTCCGGCGTCTCGACAACGTCCGGCGTCTCGACTGGGTCAGGAGTTTCGATGGCCGGTGCAGGCGCAGGCGTCGTGTGGGGTACCTCGACGGGCGCTGTGCCGCCTTTTTTCAGATACTGTCCGCACACGGGCCATGCGCCGGGGCCCTGGGTCTTCAGGACGTTCTCAGCGACGCGGATCTGCTCGGCCTGACTGGCTTCCGAGGCCATGCCCGTTCCACCGTTGGCTTTCCAGGTTTCCGGTGTGAACTGCAGTCCGCCGTAGAACCCGTTTCCGGTGTCGGTGGTCCAGTCACCGCCGCTTTCGCACTCGGCGACTTCCTCCCAGTCGTGCGGGGCGCCTCCAGCGGTTCCGGCGCCCAGCCCGAGCAGAACGGTGACTGCCGCGCCGATCAGGGCGATCCAGCCGAGGGTGTGCTTCTCCATGTTGCGAGTGGTCATGCTGGCTCAATCCTCTCCGCGCATGCGGACGCGGCGTGCCGGCGACAACGTCTCGGTTGTCGGCCGTCCCTTTCGGTGCCTCGTCCCGCGCCTCGAAGGTGTCGGGATTACGAACCCGCGTCGGCAGATCTGCAGCGGCGGGCCCCCGAACGTGGCCTCCTCCCGAAATTCACACGGCATGAACAAGGTACGGATGTTCGACTATTGAGAAACGCGAGTGAAAATTGTGCTGTTCTGAGGTTTCGATACCGTTTCGACGTCATGTCGTGACAATTCCGTGACGCGTCAGAAGGGCTCGTGAATACCGCAGCGGCTCATCCATTCCCGCTTTGGGGGCGGGATCTCGATTTCGATACGGCGTCCGCGCGGCGCACCCGCCGCGGCCCGTAGTCGTGGCAGCACCCTGTCCGGACGCCCATCCGGAGGAGATGAACAGCCCTCGCACGCAAGGAATCTCGGAATCAGCAACCGAGACGGCGACAGATCATGGAAGCACACCCTGTCGCAGGACGTCCACGACAGCTTCCTACCTGCTGCGCACCTCCCACTTGCCCACGAGATTGCGCATGTACGACTCGACGCTCAGCGACAGCCGGTCGGCGATTCGCGGGGTCTCGACGTGTCGTTCACCGGCACTCTCATATTCGGCGTACCCACCTCGGAGGGTAGCGGTGCCGGCGTGATGTTCCATAACGTCATCTTGGGCGTGTATCGCCCGTCAGAGCACCTTCACCACATCTCGGAGGTTCCAGTGTCCGGACCGACCCTCTCGCCCGCGAATTACACACCGCTCAGTCCGCTGCGCTTCCTGGAGCGCTCGGCGACGGTGTTCCCGGATCGGGTCGCCGTCATTCACGGCGACCGCCGCTACAGCTATCGCGAGTTCGGCGACGAGGTCGAGAGACTCGCCCGGGTCCTGCGGAGCCGGATCGAGCCCGGCGACCGCGTTGCGTTCCTGTGCCCGAACACCCCCGAGATGCTGTTCGCCCACTTCGCGGTGCCCCTCGCAGGTGGCATCTTCATCGCGCTGAACTGGCGGCTGGCGGGCCGTGAACTGGAGTACATCCTCGAGCACTCCGGGACGAGCCTGCTGTTCGTCGACTCCGAACTCGTGGGATCCGTCGCGACCGCCCGCCACGCCGTCCCGAGTCTGCGCGAGGTGATCGAGATTCCCGACTCCACGATCGCGCGGCCGGTGGTCCCGGAGGGGATCGCGACCGGGATGTACGCCGACTTCCTCGCGGCCGCAGACGACGTGGACGACATCCCGTTGCACTGGGGTGTCAATGACGAACAGCAGGTGATCGCGATCAATTACACGTCCGGAACCACCGGGAAACCGAAGGGGGTGATGTACACGCACCGCGGCGCCTATCTCAATTCCCTCGGCGAAACGTTCCACAACGGCTTCACCGGGTCCACCAAATACCTGTGGACGCTGCCGATGTTCCACTGCAACGGCTGGTGCACCCCGTGGGCGGTCACGCAGGCCGCCGGCACGCACATCTGCCTGCGCGCGGTGCGTGCCGACGCGATCTGGGACGCCATCGACACCCTCGGGGTCACTCACCTGTGCGGCGCTCCCGCCGTGTGCTCCACCATTGCCGAAGCGCCCCAGGCACATCCGGTCGACGCCCTGCGGATCACCACCGCCGCGGCGCCGCCGTCACCGACGGTGATCGCCCAGTTGGAGGCGATCGGCGTCACCGTCGTCCATGTGTACGGGCTGACCGAAGTCTACGGGCCGTACACGATCTGCGAGTACCAGGAGTCGTGGAGCGAGCGCACCGCCGAGGAACGCGCGTCCCTGCTGTCCCGGCAGGGCGTGGGCATGGTGCAGGCAGAGAACGCCCGCGTCGTCGACGCGCAGATGAACGACGTCCCCGCCGACGGCGAGACCATGGGCGAGATCGTGCTGCGCGGAAACAACGTCATGCTCGGCTACTACCGCAACCCCGAGGCCACTGCGGAAGCCTTCGCGGGCGGCTGGTTCCACACGGGCGATCTCGGCGTCATGCACCCGGACGGCTACATCCAGCTCAAGGACCGCGCGAAGGACATCGTCATCTCCGGCGGCGAGAACATCTCGACCATCGAGGTGGAGCAGGCATTGATAACGCATCCCGCCGTACTCGACGTCGCGGTCATCGGTGTCCCACATCCCAAGTGGGGCGAGCGGCCCAAGGCATTCGTCATTGTGAGGAAGGGGGCCACGGTCACGGCTGAGGAACTCGTCGAGCACACCCGTGGGCGTATCGCGAAGTTCAAGGTGCCCGATGAGATCGTCTTTCCCCTCGAACTCCCCCGCACCCCGACCGGGAAGGTCCTCAAGTTCGAACTTCGAAACTCGAATTGACTGTCTCGCAGGAGCGCGTGGGCGCGGAATCGGAGAACAAGATCTTCCGTCGTTGCGATCGGTCGACGGCGCACCCTGTTGATCGAGGACGACACGGACGTTCTCTTCGAGGGCGTCGTCGTGCCCCCGCACGGGTGGATCGACCACGTTCGAGCCCTCGGCGCGGTCGGCGTGATCGCCGGGGCGGGCATCACCTCTACGCCCGACTGGGAACGGCAACTCCCCCGGTTGGCCCGCGAGAGCGAACTGCTCGGTTCCGTGGCCACGGTCACCCTCACGAACGCCTTCGGTAGGAAGATTTCAAGCCTTTGCCTACGAGGTGATCTCGGCATTGCGGCCGGCACTGCCTCCCGCGGCGCTGCACGATGCGGGCTTCGCGCTCGAGGACGACCGGCCCCACCGCGCGGTCATCGAGGTCGTGGCAAGTGCGGCGAGACACCAGGTGGTCGTCCCCGCACGAATCTTCGATATGGTCCACCGCCGTGCCACAGACCACACATCGTTCGGGTGGAGGGACTCCCGAACACTGAAACGGCTCCTGCGAAAGGTTCGCACCGACGAACGCGCGCCGGCCGCCGAACTCTGAAAGCCCGGCCCGTTACGTTGGAAAATGCTTCTCCGCTGCCACGTCACCTCCGTGCTGAATAATGCATCCGACCCCCGGGCCGGCGGGGCTGACCCGCTCGGAGACTTGTGGGCACCGCGTTGGGTTCGCGCACGTGCCCGACGGCCGGTGCGTCGTTGTGCAAAACTCGGAAGGGTACGTACGAACGTGCTGCGCCGGACCACTGTGATGCGGAGGCGTCATGTCCCGATCGGTTCCCGGAGGTGCTTCGGAAGACGCGGAGCACACGGCGTACGCGCGTGTGCGTGCCGGCCAGGTCAATGCGGTTCAGGCCGCACTCGAGGATCACATGGGACGCCTGGATTGGTCGAGAGATCAGATCGAGCGCTACCGCACCGAGCGGCTGCGGGCCCTCCTCGCGCACGCACGCGAGCGGTCGCCATTTCATGCCCGGAGACTTCGCGGTCTCGATCCGTCCTCGGCCTCGGTCGCCGACCTGGCGTCGCTGCCGATGATGACGAAGCGGGACGCCCAGGACGAATGGGATGCGGTCGTCACGGTTCGCGACCTCGACCGCGAACGCGCCGAACGGATTCTGTCCGAGCAGCAATGGTTTTCGTACACGTCGGGCGACGAGCAGATCTTCAGCTCGGGTGGGTCGAGTGGTGTCCGCGGCGTCTACGTCTGGGATTGGCAGTTCTACGTTTCGGCGGCGTGCCTTGCCTGGCGGGTACAGGCGCGCGAGGAACGGCGGGCGTCGTCGGTGCGGTCTCCCGCACGGCTGGCCGTGCTGGCGGCCGGTGTCCCCCCGCATGCGAGCACCCCTCTGTTCGACGTGCCGACCGCACCGGGGATGGAGACCGTCGTGATCCCGGTGGGCGCACCGTTCGACGAGGTCGTCGCCGCCGTGGCCGCTGCCCGGCCCACGCATCTGGTGGGCTATGCGACGGTGATCGGACGACTTGCCCGAGCGGCAGCGGCGGGTGACCTGAAGATCAGTCCCGTGCGGGTGAGCACGAACTCCGAACCCCTGCTGATTGAGGACCGGCAGGCCATCCGCGACGCCTGGTCGGTGCCGGTCCACAACCTCTGGGGGTCGACCGAGATCGGCGTGCAGGCCGTGGGATGCGGATACGGCGAGGGCCTGCACGTGTGCGAGGACGAGGTTGTGCTCGAGCGTGTCGATGACAGTGGTGCTCCGGTCGCAGCCGATGCGCCCGCCGCGCGAACGCTGGCCACGGGTCTGGCCAACCGCACGTTTCCCTTCATCCGGTACGACCTCGGAGACCAGGTCACGTTGCTGCCCGATCGGTGCGCGTGCGGAAGCGCGTTCGCGCGCGTCGCCGACATCGGTGGGCGGCGCGACGACGACTTCCGGTACGGAACGACGATCGTGCCGGCGAGCACTTTTCGTTACGTCCTCGGCGCAGATCCACGTATGTCGGAGTATCAGGTCAGACAGACGGTCGACGGAGCGGAGATCTTGGCGGTCGGCGACCCGGACGTCGCCGCGCTGACGCCGGCTGTCGCCGCGGCGTTGCGCCGGCAAGGTGTGGCCGATCCGCAGGTCCGGATCGCGGTCGTCGACCATCTGCAGCGTCATCAGGCGAGCGGGAAATTGCAGCGGTTCATCGCACTGCGATAGACCCGAACTGCACCGCGGTAGCCACTCGGGCGGTCGAGTCGGCCAGGGGTCGACGATCTGCACCCAAGGGTGTCTGTCTTCACGGCCACTCCCGTTCGAGGATGGTCGTACACGGTCACCCAGTCGAGGAGCAATGATGACGGACACTGATTGCGGGGCGGTCGCCGAAAACGCTGGGGGCACATCACCTGCCGCCACAGATCTGAGTCGCGTTCACGCCGAGATCGCCCGCCTCGATGCGGAGATCCTGGATGCGGTCAACCGCCGTCTCGCTCTCGCACAGCTCGCGGCCCGAACCCGGGTCGAGTCCGGTGCACCGATGGTCGCGCTCGGCGGCGAGACGGACGTGATCCGCCGGTATCAGGACGAGTTGGGTCCCCGCGGCTCGCTGCTGGCCCTGGAATTGCTCCGGCTCGCGCGGCCACCCTTCTCTTCGACGTACCGAACTCGGTAGCCCACCCACTTTCACCTCGGTCGATACCGAGCACGAGAGCAGTGCCCAGCAGTCGTCGTGACGCTGGGCACTGTTCGCCTGTCCAGCACAATCCGGGTGCGCCAGATCGGCCGCGACACCGAAAGCGTCCCCACCCGATGTCACCACCCCGGATCCTCCGACGGCGGATGCGACCGCGGCTGTCGAACTGAAGGCGGCACTCGAACAGATCCGCGACGCCCAGCGGCGAGGCGACTTCAGTGCGTTCGGTGCCGCCCTCGACCACCAGCAGGCGGTCGATGCCTCTCCCACCCCGTCCGACTGCGCCGTGCGCCCACCCCGAGCAGAAGGCCTACTTCCGTCGCCACGCAGTCCTTGGATTTCCTCACCGCATTCGGTCACCAGCCGAGCCGCTCGGGGTGCATCGTGAAGACCATGCGTGATTTCCGATTCTCGTTCAACATCTTCGGCTTCGAGTCCCTCGACGCCCTTCTCGACCGATGCCGACTCGGCGAGAGCGCCGGCTACGACACCGTGTTCGCCGCGGACCATCTCGGCGCCCCGGCTCCGTTTCCGCTGCTGGTGGCCGTCGCCGGTGCCACCCGCTTGCGTGTCGGAACCCTGGTGCTCAACGCACCGTTCTGGAATGCCGTCCTCCTCGCCCGCGAGATCGCGACGACGGACGTCCTCACCGACGGAAGGCTCGACATCGGACTCGGTGCCGGACACATGAAGTGGGAGTTCGACGCAGCTGGTATCGAATGGAAAGCCCTCGGCGGACGGGTCGAACAGTTGTCGAAGATGGTCGACGGCCTGCGCACCTTCTTCACCGCGGATCTCGACGAGTTACCCGAGGGCCGCGCCCTGCCACGACCGTTGCAGCGGCGCGGATTCGGCGGCTCGGGCCCACCACTGATCATCGGCGGCACCGGCGACCGGGTGCTGAGGGTCGCGGCGGCCCACGCCGACATCGTCGGCGTGGCGGGGGCATTTCAGATTCCGGGCCGACCCCCGGGCACCTTCCGCCTCGCTACCGCGAACGAGACCGTCGAGCGAATTCGATTCGTGCGGACACATGCCGGCGCGAGAGCCGAAGAAATCGAGTGGCATCTCCTGGTCCAGACGGTCGTCGAGACGGATGACCGCCGGGCCGCGGCGAGCGAGATCGCGGACCGGCTCGGTGGGACGATGTCGGTCGACGACCTCCTCGACACCCCGTATGTTCTCGTGGGGACCGTGGAGGAGATGGCCGAGCAGCTCCGACGCCATCGGGACCGCTACGGTTTCTCGTACATCACCGTCCACGAACCGTATCTGGAGATGTTCGCGCCCGTGATCCGTCAACTCCGAGAACAGAGCTGACGGACAACGACTCACGGGGTGTTGATGTATTCCTGAATGGCCTGCTGCGCCCGGGGGTTGCCCTGCCCGATACCGACGATCGCGCCGGTGATCGCCCCGATCGGCGTGCCGACGATGCAACCGGCGAGACTGCCGGGGAACATCGAGACACACCCGACGCCGAGACCGATGAGCGCGCCGATCGCCGTCCCGGCCGCTCCCCCGTTGGCCCAGCCGACGCCGAGCTCGTTGAGCATGTTCTCGAGGGCCTTCTGCTTGTCGACCTCGTGCCTGCCGGGGATCGCCAGGGCCGGCGTTCCCGTGTTCGGTAGGACCGGGTCGGCGTGGGCCGTACCCGCCCCGAGTGTCACCGTCGCTGCGACGAGGACCGACGCTGCCGATTTCTTGATCAAGTTCATCGCGATCCCACCCTGCTGAAGAAGGAAAAACCGGTTCCGACTGTAACCTGCGGCTGCATCATCGGTGGCGAAACCGCGGCATCGGAAGACTACCCCGGCAATTGTCCGCCGGCAGGGCTGAAATGTTCGGCTCGAGGTCTCGGTAAAGATGTGTGTGCCGTCGTGGTGCCGCCCGTGGCACACAGCACCTCGCCGAGCAAGGGTTCAGGGCAGCGATTCGGGCAGCCCGAACGGCTCGAAGTGTTCCGGCCCGAGGAACGAGGTGAGGTCCGCGATCTTGGTGCCGCGCAGGGTCAGCACGGTGATCGACCAGGGCAGGTGGGTGCCGGCGTCTTCGTCCCAGAGGTAGAAGGCGACGGCGGGCTGACCGTTCGCACCGACCGGGAGGTGACGCCACGAACCGCACCCCGTGAGCGGGACCCGGACCGCGAAATCGGTGACCGCGTCGAGACCGCGGTACCAGTGCGCCATCGGTGGCATCGACCAGGTGACATCCTCCGTCAGCAAGGCAACCAGGGCGTCGGCATCACCGCGTTCCAAAGCACTGGAGTACCCGGCGACGATGGCACGCAGACGCGTGTCGTCGATCTCTCGCAAAGTGTGCGCCTGCGTGACCGGCGGAATCTTTTCGGCGACGATCGCCCGTGCCCGCTGCAGCGCGCTGTTCACCGACGCCGTCGACGTATTCATGGTGTCGGCGATCTCGGCGGCGGAGAAACCCAAGACTTCGAAGAGAAGCAGGGCCGCCCGCTGATTGCCCGGCAGATGTTGCAGTGCCGCAACGAATGCCAATTCGACAGCCTCGCGTTGCTCGTAGTGTGCGGCCGGCCCCGCCGATTCGGCGGTCGGACCCGCGTCAGCGTAGGGCCCCAGCCAGGCCACGTCCGTGAGCGGGATGTCACCGATGACGGCACGATCACTGGACGGGCCCAGGTCGACGGGCAGGGCCCGCCTACCGCGCGATTCGACGGTGTCCAGGCACGTGCGTGTCGCGACGGTGTAGAGCCAGGAGCGCAGCGTGCTTCGACCTTCGAACCGAGCAAAACCGCGCCACGCCCGCAACAAGGCATCCTGCAGAGCGTCGTCGGCGTCGTGACTGGATCCGAGCATGCGGTAACAATGCGCGTGCAGTTCTCGGCGCAACGGTCCGACGAGGCGGGTGAACGCGGCATCGTCTCCATGGCGCGCCCTGGCCAGGTCGGCATCCTCGGCGTCTTCCGCGACGGGTGTTCGTGCGGACATGTCGGTCACAAGGGACGATTCTGCCCGACCGCCGGCGGCCGCACCGGCGACCGGCGAGACCTGCCAGCGGTAGACCGGGCCCCGCGGTCGATCTCGGGCATCGGACCGTGGCACAGCGCACCGCGTCACCTGGTGGTGGTCGCAGCCGGTGTGGGCGCCAGCGACATCCCGGCGTAGACCTCGTCGAGAACGGTGGGGAGCAAAGCGTTCGCCGTGGTCTTGCCCTCGGGTGACAGGGTCAGATTCGTCCAGATCACCAGCGTGACGTCGTTGTCCGGGTCGTAGCCGATGAACGAGTTGAAACCCGGCAGCTCACCGCCGTGGTAGTACATCGAGGCGTTCGGCCCGAAACGCTGATAGCTGATGCCGTACCCGTATTGCTGCCCGTCGGGTGTGCTCGGATCCTCGGGTTGCAGGCTGTGGAGCCATTGCTGCTGGTACTCGGGATTCAGGACAGTGCCCGACACCAGGGCCCGGATCCACGTGGCCAGGTCGTCTGCCGTGGAGATGGCGCCACCGGCAGCGGTGGCGTAGGAGGAATTCTGGTTGGTGTAATCGAGGGGTTGGAGCGTTCCCGCGCGTGCGGCGGCCTGCATGTCGGCGGGATACTCCTCGTCGACCATCGCGTAGGACGATTCGCCGTACATGTAGCCGTGCGAATAGCGATCCGGGATGGTCGCGGCGTCGACGGCGGCGGGAAGCGAGGTTTGCTGCAACCCGAGGGGCCCGAACAATCGATCCCGGAATTGCTCGGCCAATGGGCGCGCGCCGACCTTCTCGGCGATCAGACCCAGCAATGCGTAGTTCGTATTGCTGTACTCGTAGGAGGTGCCCGGCGGGAAGTCCGGCGGGTGCCGGAACGCGATATCCAAGACCTCTTGCGGCGTCCAGGCCTTCGCCGGGTCGGCATCCAGAGTGGCCGCGAATTCGGGCGAGTTCGTGTAGTTGTACAGTCCACTGCGCATCGTCAACAGCTCTGCGACGGTGATGTTCTCGCCGTTGGGCACATCCGAAACGTAGGTGGACACCGGGTCGCTGAACTCGAGCTTCCCGTCTTGGGCGAGGAGCACGGTCAGCGCCGCCGTCATGGTCTTGGTGTTCGACGCGATCCGGAAATGGGTTTGTTCGTCAGGCGGCGTCTGCGCGCCCAGTTCGGCCGTACCGACCACGGCGCCAAAGGTCCCCTGCGGGGTGCGGAGCTGCACCACCGCGCCGGGCACGAGTAGCTCCTCGGCCGCCGCGTTCACGGCGGCCTGGAATGTAGCCGGATCGATGGGTTTCAGCGCCGACCCCTCCGGTGCGGCCGCGCTCGTCGCGGCGGGCAATGCACCGTTGGACGCCTGCGAGGTCGTCGGCTCCGAACTGGTCGAGCAGCCCGCGATCGCAACGGCAACGCCCACCGCGAGCACAGCGGCGCGGGTGGCATTCGGTGTGCGGCACCGGCGCCCTCCAGCCGTCCGGCTCGGCACGTTCCCCACCGGGAAATTCCTCATCGCCGGCATCACCGCCTCTGCGGCAGAGTTCGATACCGCGCCGATGAGCGGTATCAGCTGGGCAGATCTCCTTGTGCATCCTAACCCCGATGCCCGCCCGCTCCTTCGACTTCACCGGAACAATCTCCCGCGAGAAAGTACACTTCTCCACCTTCACGATGGGCCCCGAGGAGACAGAATGCGGGAACCGCACTGACACCCGATCACCGGTTCACCTCCTCCGACCCGCTCATCGTCACCCGCAACAACCCGCTCAGACGAACGCGGCGTCGGAGAGGGGTAGATCCGCCGCACCTGTAGCGCCCACCAAATCGGCTCCGTTTCAAGAATGGTCGCGAGGGTAATTGCGGTGTATGGGTGCACGAGTGAGGACAAGCGGCCGGAGCACACCGGCCAGGCCTGACCGTGGAGGCACTTCCTCTCACAGCAAGACCGCGGACAACGACGAGCCGAGGGCCACCGCCACGGCGGCGACAGTTCGATCTCACCAGATTTCGATGAAGTCGACGCCGCCCGCCGTCGCAGCCTCGGGTCGGCTGCCACGAAGACGACCGTTGCCCCCCAGGCGGCCGGCAGCCGAAAAATCACCCTCCACGTCACGCGACAGCGTGCCCGGGAGAAGCAAACCCGCACCCCGAGCGGACCGCCCCGACGCTACGAAGCCGACGGCCCGGAAGCGTTCCCGAGACACAGGGTCCCACGTGACGGCGCGCCCTCGGCCCACCACGCCGGCTCGTCAGCGCAGGCCTGACCCGATCTCGCAGGAGACCGAACGCGGACTGTTGTCGCGGTCGGTCGAGGCGGTCATCGCGTGGCTGAAAGACCACGTTCACCGGCTCATGGACGCGATGCGAGAACGCGGCGAGACGGTGACGCTGAATATTCGGCAGAAGTTCCGGGAATGGATGGACACGCTCGTCGACACGATCGCGCAGAGCGACGCGGGGATCGACGCCGTAATCGCAGGCATTCGGGCCGCGCTGACCGGCAAGAATCCTGTGTGGGCCGCGATCAAAGCGCTCGTGTCCGGGTTGAGCGGCAAGGCCAAGGTCGCCCTCGTTCTCGTCCTTGTCCTCGGGTCCCTGCTCGCGCCGGTATTGCTCGTGGTCCTCCTGCTGGTGCTCATTGTCGCGGCACTGGTGGCGGCGGTGCGCGCCGCCGCCACGTGAACGCCCAGAATCTTCTCCGTGAACAGGGTTGCTGCTGAGGCACTTTCGATTCTCGGCGCCAATCCGCCATCTAGAGACAGTCCGCATGGATGCGTGGCCGCCGAAGGCTGCCCGAACCGAATTTATTGCTGGTGGTTGAGTGTCTCGCAGCTTGGGTAGTCGACAAGCGGCGCCCCTTACCGCGCACGGTTTTGCGAGACATTTCCGAGGACGGTTCTGCGACACATTGCCGAAGTGGGCGAGCGGCGCGCCGGTGACTACTCGGTAAAGGGGTTCGACGATGAAAACCAAAGGTCAGGTGGCATTGGCCGTCGGCGCGGGATACATGCTCGGCCGTACACACCGAATGAAGATGGCACTGATGCTCGCGGCCGCGGGTGCGACCGGACGCTTCCCCGGCGGGCCACGCGATTTACTGGAACGCGGTACGAAGATGCTCGCGAGCTCCCCCGAGTTCGCCAAGATCAGCGACTCGGTGCGTGAAGAGCTGGTCAGCGCGGCGAAGGCCGCAGCCGTCACCGCCGCAAGCCAGCGTATTAACTCGCTCAACAGCCGCCTCCTGTCGAGCGGCGGAGAAGTCGTCGGCGACGTTGGCGACACCGTGGACGACACCGCGAGTGGTGTCGGCAATTCCGTAGGCAAGCTCAGCAGGCTCGGAAAACTCGGTCGCAAGCGACGCGGCCGGTCCGAGGACGAGGAGTACGACGAAGCCGAAGTCGAGGAAGAGCCGGACGAACAGTACGCCGACGAGGACGACGAGTACGAGGAACCCGACGAGGAAGATGCCGCAGACGAGGAAGATGCCGCCGACGAGGAATCCGCGCCCCCACGCAAGCGCCCCGCCGCGCGTCGACGGACTTCCAGCAACGGCAGCTCCCGGCCGACCAGCAGATCGCGGAGCGCAAAATCCGACGAGGATGACGAAGAGGCCCCTACCAGGGTCCGCAAGACACGGGCGAAAGCCACGACTAATTCTGCGCCCGTCCGACGGGCACGGAGGTGACGGCGATGACGAACGCCGCGAAGAAACTACAAGAGGCCGTACCGGGCGACGGGCACGGCGCGTCGAGCGTGCTGCAGGACTCGATACAGACGCTGCTCGGCACGGTCGCCGAGAAGGCACTGTCGTCGGTCTCGGACAAGGTGTCGAACACCTCCGGTCGGCTCACCGACTACGCCGAGAGCGGCGGTGAAGGAGGGCTGCTCGCCGCACTCACCGGTTCCGAGAAAACGGATGACGATGAGTCGCCGGACAAGTCCGACACCGGCGGCGGCTGGTGGGAGGGCGCCAAGCAGATGGTCAAGGACAAAGCCTCCGACGTCAAGGAGGCCGTCACCGGCGGGGGCGGTGGTGGTAGCGGAAAAGGCAAGAAGCTGAAATTGACCAATATCGTCGAAACGATCGACGTCGGAGTCCCGGTCCAGCTGGCCTACAACCAATGGACCCAATTCGCCGACTTCCCGTCGTTCATGAAAAAGGTCGAACGGGTCGAACAGGAATCGGACGAAAAGCTCGAATGGAAAGCGCAGATCTTCCTGTCGCACCGAACCTGGGAAGCGACGATCCTCGAGCAGGTTCCCGACGAGCGGATCGTGTGGCGCTCGAAGGGCGCCAAAGGTTTCATCGACGGGGCGGTGACGTTCCACGAGGTGACTCCCGATCTCACCCGCATCGTCCTCATCCTCGAGTATCACCCGAAGGGATTGTTCGAGAAGACGGGAAACCTCTGGCGTGCACAGGGACGACGAGCACGGCTGGAATTGAAGCACTTTGCACGCCACGTCATGACACAGGCCGTTCTCCATCCCGACGAAGTCGAGGGCTGGCGCGGAGAAATCCGGGACGGTCAGGTAGTCGAGCAGGAGGAGGACGAGGCGCAGCCGGAGGAATCGGAGGATCTCGAGGAAGAGGAAACGGACGAGAGCGAGGGTGAAGAGCCCGAAGGCGAGGAGCCCGAAGGCGACGAGGCTGAGGAAACCAACGAAGACGACACCGAGGAAACCGACGAGGACGCCGGCGAGCAAACGGACGAGGACGAGGAAGCACCGCCGCCGCGGCGCCGAGGTCGCCCGCGCAAGACCGCGGCTGCCGCCGAGGATCAGGCCCCGAAACGGCGAGGTCGCCCGCGCAAGACTGCCGCGAAGACGGCGGGCTCGAGACAAGGAGCACGGCGATGACGGCGATACAACCGGCGGGGGGAGGTGGCGGCGGAGTCAGCGGCGGTCCCAGCTCGAGTAGCCTCGCCGACGTCATCGACACCATCCTCGACAAGGGTCTCGTCATCGACGCCTACGTGCGTGTCTCGCTGGTCGGCATCGAACTGCTGACGATCGACGCACGCGTCGTGGTCGCCAGTGTCGACACCTACCTGCGGTTCGCGGAGGCCGTGAACCGGCTCGAAATCGGCAGTGGCGAGCCGAAGGGCCTGACGGATCTCGTCGGGGACGTCACCGAGGGTGGTGCCAAGTCGAAAACCAAGGGCGCACTCGAGTCCGCGGGCGAGAAACTCGGCGACATCCTCGGCGGAGGTCAGGAAGAACCTGAGCGCGAACGGGTTTCGCGCAAGTCCACTCGAGGGGACAAGTGATGTCTACGTCAAACCAGAGCACCGACGAGCCGCGCACCAGCGGTGTCTACGTGTACGGAATCGTGCCTGCCGATGTGGAAGCCGAAGAAGACGCGGTCGGCGTATGTGACGGACCGGTCAGCACCGTCAAGCACGGCGACATCGCAGCGCTCGTGAGCGAAATTTCAGTAGACAGACCGCTCGGTAAGCCCGAGGACCTCCGAACCCATGCGCACGTGCTGGACGGCACGTCTCGGGTGGCACCGGTGCTCCCACTTCGTTTCGGGGCGGTCATGACCGATGAGGATGCCGTCGCGGAGGAGTTACTCGCGGCACACGCCGAGGAGTTCGCCGCCGCGCTGGAGGAACTCGAAGGCCGAGCACAATACGTCGTGAAGGGGCGATACGTCGAGGAGGCGATCCTCCGAGAAATAATCGAAGAGAACGAACAGGCGAGCAAGCTGCTCGGCACGATCCGAGATCAGCCCGAGGAGACCACCCGCGACGCCCGGATGGCCCTCGGCGAGATCGTGAGCAACGCCATCGAGGCCAAGCGCGACGAAGACACCCGGAAGGTGGTCGAAGCACTCGACTCGCTGTCCGATTCGGTCAACGTCCGGGAACCGACGCACGAGGAGGAGGCCGCGCAAGTAGCCGTCCTCGTCGAGGTCGCCCGGCAGGAAGAACTGGAGAAGGCGGTGGGAGAACTGGCCGAGCAGTGGGACGGCCGAGTCGACATGCGCCTGCTCGGACCGCTCGCCGCCTACGACTTCGTGGTGACGCAGAAACCGGAGGGCTGACCGATGGGTCTGCTGTCGTTCATCGCCACCCTGCCGCTCGCCCCCGTTCGCGGGGTGATCTCGCTGGCCGAGTTGATCCAGCAACAGGTCGAGGAGGAACTCCACAATCCCGCGAGTGCGCGCCGCGCTCTCGAGGAGCTGGAGGACGCCCGTGCGGCAGGCGAGATCTCCGCCGAGGAGGAAGAACAGGCACAGCAGGCCATCCTCGATCGAATGACCGGAACAGCACATCCCACCGGTCCGGAAAAGGAGTGACGGGCGATGGCAGAAGAGGAGCCACCACCGTTGCCGGCACCCGAGATCGCCGAGATCGCGACGCGTGACATTGCGCAGTTGACCGGCAAGAAACCACTGGGTGCGACATCGGTCATGCCGACCGACGACGGCTGGACGGTGGAGGTGGAGGTAGTCGAGGACCGGCGAATACCGTCGTCGACGGACATGCTCGCGATATACGAGGTGGTGTTGGATCTGGATGGAGAGCTCCTGTCCTACCGCAGAACCCGCCGCTACGTCCGAGGTGTCGGTGACAGCGGGAGCGCGCAGTCATGACCATCGCCGGCGGCGGCGCGAGCAACCTTCCGCAGAGTTCGGGCGGCGGAATGGGCGGCGGGCACCAGTCGACGAACCTCGGCGAGATCCTCGAGCGGGTACTCGACAAGGGGCTCGTGATCGCCGGAGACATCCAGGTCAACCTGCTCGACATCGAACTGCTGACCATCAAGGTCCGACTGGTGATCGCCTCGCTGGAAACCGCGAAGGAGGTAGGCATCGATTGGTGGGAGCACGACCCCTGGCTGACCGGCAGGAACAGCGACGTCGAACTCGAGAACCGGAAGCTGCGGGAGCGGATCGCCGAACTCGAGTCCGACAGGTCTGTTCGTCCTGCCGTGGAGGCCGCCGAAACGGTCGAGGTGGAGGCGAAACGTCAGGAGCAAGACGATGACCGCGGATGACGGCGTGTGGCTCTACAGCATCACCACCGACAGCATCGGCGACGCACAACTCGCCGGTGTCACCGGAGTGGCCGGCGAGCCGGTCCGGGCGGTGGCGTCGGCGGGTCTGGTCGCGGTGGTGGGGACGGTGAGTCTGAGCGAATTCGGGCAGGACCCGCTGCAGCGCAACCTCGAGGACCTCGACTGGCTCGCGGCAACCGCGAGAGCACACGACGCTGTGGTGGCTGCCGTACTGCGCCACGGTCCCACCGTTCCATTGCGGTTGGCGACCCTCTACCTCGACGACGATCGCGTTCGCCTCCTCCTCGACGAACGACAGGAGGAGTTCAGCACAACGCTGCGTCGGGTGACCGGACGAAGCGAATGGGGTGTCAAAGCGTACGGAGACGCGAAGGCTTTGGCGCAGAACGTGAAAGAGGAGCCTTCCGCGACGGGTACTGCGGGAAAGGGGACCGCGTATCTCCTGCGTCGTCGTGCGGAGTTGAGCGCACAGCAAGACGTGGAACGCAGGGCGGCCGGCCACGCGGACGAGATTCACTCCGCGCTCCTGGGCCATGCCGTCGACGGGCTTCGACGGCAAGTCACCGATCCGGTGCTGACCGGCAAACGGGCCTGGATGATCTTCAACGGCACCTACCTCGTGGACAACGAACGGGTCGACGACTTCGCTGCGCTCGTGTCGGCACTCGACACCGAACGCCCGGGCATCACACTGGATCTGACCGGACCGTGGCCGCCGTACTCCTTCGCCGGGATCGACGGGTGAGCCCATGAGCGAGATGGTCCCCGCGGACGACACTCGCCGCATCGCGCTCGTCGACCTGCTCGATCGGGTGCTCGGCGGTGGCGTCGTCATCACCGGTGAGATCACCCTGTCGCTCGCCGACGTCGACATGGTCCGGATCTCGCTGCGCACACTCATCGCATCGGTCAGCGCACTCGTCCCCGACCCGGCCGGGCCGGACCCCGCCGATGACTGAGTCCGAGCCCGTCGATTCGGATGCACCGACCGACATCGGTCGCCGGGTTCTTCCGCAGCGAATCGACGCCGACCCCGAATCCGTCGAGAAGGGCCTGGTCACGCTGGTCCTGACGATCGTCGAACTACTACGACAGTTGATGGAACGGCAGGCGATACGCCGAGTCGAACACGGCGATCTCAGCGACGAGCAGATCGAACGCATCGGCACGACACTCATGCTCCTCGAGGAGCGGATGGCCGAGTTGCGTGAGCATTTCGATCTCACGCCCGAGGACCTGAACATCGACCTCGGACCGCTGGGGCCGCTGCTGTCGAACGAATAGTCCGGACTCACCGAGGTTCGATCAATGTTTGAAGGCGTTCTTGATCTTCTTGCCCGCGTCCTTGAACTTGTCTCCCATCTGCTTGGTGTTGCCCTTGGCCTGTTCCTTGCTCCCCTCCGCCTCGAGGTGGGCGTTCCCAGTGGCCCTGCCGACAGCCTTCTTGGTGGCGCCTTCGGCGGTTTCGACCTTGTGCCGGATCTTCTTTCCCATGTTCATGACGACGTCCTGCTCTCTGCGATCCCTTCTGATTTGCCGAGATCACCACCTTCAGTCAACTCGCACCCGGGGTCGCTGTCGAGAAGCGCGATCGCGGCGTCACCGTCGCAGCAACAGCGCACTGTCCCCGAACTCGTGCCAGAGGTAGCCGTGTGCCAGCGCCTCGTCGTAGGCGCGACGGACGGCCGCCTCCCCCACCACCGATTCGAGCAGCATCAGGTGCGACGCCCCCGGCGCGTGCCAGCCCGTGATCAGGCCGTCCACCACCCGTGTCGGCCTCGCCGCGCTCAGTACCAGGTCCGTCCAGCCGGCGCCCGCCAGCGACATGCCGTCCGAAGTGGCCTGGGTCTCGAGGGCCCTCGTCACGGTGGTGCCGACCGCGATGACGCGACCTCCGGCGGCGCGCCGGTCGTTGACCAGGCGCGCCGTCTGCTCCGGCACCTCGTACCGCTCCGGGATCGGTGGCTCCCCTCGCTCCGGCGACGAGACACCCGTGTGCAGCAGGATCGGCGCCACCACCACGCCCGACGTCACCAGATCGGTAACCATCGGATGGGTGAACGGCCGGGCGGCGCCGGCCATCTCGGCGCTTCCACCGGTGCGTCCGAAGATCGTCTGGTACGACGACAGGGGCCAGCGTTCGTGGACGTACGCGTAGGTGATCGGACGGCCCGAGGTGGCGAGCAGTTCCGCGGCTACGTCCGCGACGCCGTCGATCGAGGCCCGCCACAGCCTGGTCGAACCGAGGGGCCACGGTTCCACGAGCGTCGCAACAACGCCGCGCGGCAGAATGATCCGTGTTCCCGCCGCGACCGCGTCGAGGGCCACGGAGACCGGTCCCGGCGCTCGCACCTCGACCACCCAGTCCCCATCCTCGAGGTCGGTGGAGAAGTGCACGACCACGGGTCCCACCGTGTCGACGGTCCCGTCCACCGCCGCGGCCAACGTCGACGACGCGTTCACCACCACCACGTCGCCCGGCTGCAGGAAGCGCGGCAGCTCGTGAAATCTGGTGTGTTCCACCCTGCCCCGATCGGATACCAGCAGCCGCACCGAATCGCGCAGCAACCCCCGGCTCTCCGGTGGACCACTCGCCTCCAACCGCTGAGGCAGCACGAACCGGAACTCGGCCGCGGAGGCGACCCGTGCGCGCGTCACGACGACACCACCGTGTTCGCTGCGACCGCGAGGTCCGCCGCACGGTACCGGCCGCTGGGTGGGCTCGTGTCGAGCAAATGCAGCAACGCTGGTACCACGGTCTCGGGATCGGGCCGATCCGAGATGTCCTCGCCGGGGAACGCCGCCTGATGCATCTCGGTGCGCATGTCGCCGGGATCGAAGGCGTAGACCGCCAGGCCGGGCTCCTCGACCGCCAGCACCGCGGTCGCGTGGTCGAGCGCCGCCTTCGCCGCCCCGTAACCGCCCCAGCCCGCATACGCCTCGACCGCGGCATCCGACGAAATGTTGATCACGGTCCCGCCCGCATTCCGCACATGCGCGATAAGCGCGGCGATCAAGGCCAGCGGTGCGAGCACATCGGTCGCGAAGACCTGCGCCAATGCGTCCTCCGGATACCGGGCGAGGGTGGGCATCGGGCTGGGTCCGAGCGCGCTGGCGTTGTTGAGCAACAGGTCCAGTCGCCCCCGCGCCGCGATCTCGGCGGCGATGCGCTCGCGCTGCCGCGGATCGGTCACGTCACCGGGGAGGGCGGTAATGGTGTGAGCCCGCGCGGCAACCCGATCGAGCGGTTCGACCCGCCTCCCGGTGACGATCACCTCCCAGCCGCGCTCCACGAGCGCGAGTGCGCTCGCCCGTCCCAGCCCTGCCGATCCTCCTGTGATCAGCGCCGTCCTGGTGCCGTTCATCGCAGACTCCTTGCCTCCAGTGACATCTGCGACCCATCGTGAAACCTAAAG
>NZ_JAAOQS010000142.1:0-20425 GCF_011603105.1 Rhodococcus sp. A14
ATTTCATATATGCATTCTTTCTGATGCTTTTTCGATCAGATATTGTTGTTGTTTTTCTTTTTTGTTTTTTTTTTTGAGCGTCTCGTGGGCTCGGAGATGTGTATAAGAGACAGGGATGACGGCGTGCACCTGATCGTCGGCGGCGGCACGGCCGACGGCGGCGGCCAGGCCGGCGCGGACGGTGTCCCCGAGGCCGTTGACCGGCGGGTTGGTGAGGCGGATGACGGCGGCACCGCCGCGGACCTCGTACCGCACGGTCGGTGACGGCTGGTCGAAATGCTGCGACGTACTCATGGACCCTTCCTCGATGCTGATGGCGGGCGTTGTGATCTACGCCGATATCTCCTCTCATCGTGTCCGATGCCGCGGCGGCGGGGTGTTCCGCTTTGGAACACCCCGAGGGCCGCGGTGTGACACATCCTGGGAATACCGCGCCAGATAACCAATCGGCGCCTCGAGAGCGGCTGGAATGTGTGCGCTGAGGCACTGGTGCACCGCCCCGCACGCTTCGACCGATCCCGCCGGTCGGCCCATCATCAGGAGATTGACGTGACCTCAACCGTGAACAGTGATCCGACAACGCAGTTGGACGACGACGACTTCCGCGACATCCTGGCCCACACCCGGACCTTCGTACGGAACGCGGTGCTTCCACGAGAGCAGGAGATCGACGAGGCCGACGCGATCCCCGCCGATATCCGGGCCGCGGCCAAGGACATGGGGTTGTTCGGGTTCGCCATCCCCCAGGAATGGGGCGGTCTCGGCATGAACCTCGCGCAGGACGTCGAGCTGGCGATGGAATTGGGATACACCACCCTCGCCCTGCGCTCGATGTTCGGAACCAACAACGGCATCGCCGGGCAGGTGCTGGTCAACTACGGCACCGACGAGCAGAAGACGACCTGGCTCGAGGGCATCGCGTCCGGCGACGTGGTCGCCTCGTTCGCCCTCACCGAGGCCGGCGCCGGCTCCAACCCGGCCGGGCTGCGCACCAAGGCGGTGCGCGACGGCGACGACTGGCTCATCACCGGCGAGAAACGGTTCATCACCAACGCGCTGATCGCGGACCTGTTCGTGGTGTTCGCCCGCACCCGGCCCGCCGACGGTGACGGCCCCGGCATCGCCGTGTTCCTGGTCCCGGCCGACACACCCGGGGTCCAGGTGGGGAGCAAGGACCGCAAGATGGGGCACGCGGGATCGACCACCGCCACGGTCCACCTCGACGACGTGCGGGTGCCGTCCGCGGCGCTAGTCGGCGGCAGCGAGGACGTCGGCTACCGCGCGGCGATGACATCGCTGGCCCGCGGCCGGGTGCACGTCGCGGCGCTGGCGGTCGGACAGGCGCAGCGTGCGCTCGACGAGTCCGTCGCCTACGCGGCGACCGCGACCCAGGGCGGCACCGCGATCGGTGACTTCCAGCTGGTGCAGGCGATGCTCGCCGACCAGCAGACCGGCGTCATGGCCGGGCGGGCGCTGGTCCGCGACGCCGCCCGCGCCTGGGTCGAGGACACCGACCGGCGGATCGCCCCCTCGGTCGCGAAGCTGTACTGCACCGAGATGGTCGGCAAGGTCGCCGACCTGGCCGTGCAGATTCACGGCGGCAGCGGATACATGCGCGAGGTCGCGGTCGAGCGCATTTACCGGGATGTCCGGCTGCTGCGCCTGTACGAGGGCACCAGCGAGATCCAGCGGCTGATCATCGGCGGCGGCCTGGTCAAGCAGGCGGTCCGCAACGCGGCGGGCGGCCCGCGGTGAGCGGACTGCGCCTGGAAGATCACTCCACCCGCAGGAAAACCGTCAGTGCCGACTCCGGCGACTGGTGGGCGCACGCCGCGTGCCGTGGCGCCGACCTGGCCGTGTTCTTCTCACCTGACGATGAGCGCGGCCACGCCCGCGACCGGCGCGAGGCGCAGGCGCGGCGGATTTGCCGGCCCTGCCCCGTGCTTGCGCAGTGCCGCGATCACGCGCTCGCGGTGGGTGAACCCTACGGCGTCTGGGGTGGCATGACCGAAGGGGACCGACGCACCCACCGCCGCCGATTCCGCCGCGGTGAGCGTCGACCGCTCGAATCCCTGCGCACGCGAACCGTTGCCGACGTCCCGCGGATGCGACGGTCTGCACTGGCTCTTCCTTAGCCGCCTTTCATCCGCACACCGGGAGGGGCGGCGAGGGGTCACCCCTCCCGGTGATGGCACGCCGATCCGGAAACCAGCGCCTGCCGCTGGACCAAAGAGCCCTCTGTCCAAATCGACTGGCCGACAGGCAAACAATGCTGCATTTCCGACACAAGATGGGCTCCACAGGCCATCACCCCTGTCGGACATCGCCGGTGTCCTAGCTGGGAGGAGCAGGGCGACGGAAAGAAGCCTCCGCTAGACATACCAAGCACTTGCGTTGTATATTTAGCAGGTAAGCCAGATACATCCACCACCAAGGAGCCCCCCATGGTCGCCACTACCACCACCAACAAGACCGCTGCCGCCCCGATCACCGAGGCCACCACCACAACGAGCGCAACCCCCGCCGCCCCGATCACCGAGGCCACCAACAAGGCCGGCGACCAGCTCGTTTCCGTCGTCAAGCAGGGACAGAAGGTCGCCCTGGATGTCGCGGAGGCGCTCGCGAAGCTGACCCCCTCCATCCCGACCCCCGTACTGCTCAAGATCGAGGACGCTCCGGAACTGCTGCCCGATTTTCAGGCCCTCACGACCTCCGGCTTCGACGTGGCCATCGAACTGCTGACGGCTCAGCGCGACTTCGCCGCCAACCTTGCGGCTGCCCTCACCCCAGCAAAGGCAGCCTGACCGAGTAGGTTCGACGGCATCCGCCGCCTCGATCACCCAGGGACGACAATGCCGACAGATCCAGATGACAGCACCACCCACTTGGGGGACTTCATCAGGGCGCAGCGACAGATGGCCAATCTGTCGCTGCGCCAGCTTTCCGCAATGACTGCGGTTTCCAACCCATACCTCAGTCAGATCGAGCGCGGCATGCACGAGCCGTCCGTTCGGATCCTCAAGTCGATCGCCGGCGCACTCAATCTTTCCGCGGAGGCCCTGCTCGAACAGGCCGGATTGCTCGATGAATCCGTGGGGGCCGATGATGACGCCACCGAGGCCGCGTTGCGCGCCGACCGACGGCTCTCCGAGTCGCAGAAACGCGCGCTGATCTCGGTATATCGCAGCTACATCGAAGCGAACGAAACCGGTATGTGACTCCGCCTCCCACCATCCGGGCCTGCCACCGTTGACTGTCCGCGCGTCGCGGGTTCCACGTCCGAAGGCTCGATGATCATCACGGGCTCGTCGCCCACACTCACGAGCATCCGGTCGTCCGAGGCGTCGGCCGTGGTCGACGGTGCGGCGGCCGATCACTGCCGGCCATCGGGCGTAGGGCAGGACGAGCAGTCCGGCGATATGGTCTTCCGGCTCGACGGTGTCGTCGTGCCGGCCAGCGGCCTGCTGCAACCGGGGCTCGGGAGCGCATCCTCGCGGCACAGTGCAGACGATCGACCCGTCACATTCGTCGGCACGGAACGCCCATCCACGGCTGCGGAGTCGCACCGAAGCTCTGTCTCGGCTGTCGCGAACGCCGCCATCCAGCACGGTCGGCGCGACCACCCGCGACGAACTGCCGGTGACCTTAGGTTGCCGACGTAGTTGAGCGACAATGCAATTGCACTCGATCAGCGCGAGAGGCACTGGGACGACGACGATCGAGGTCGTCGACGGCTATCAGGCGTGGCGTCGCGGTCGGTGGACAACCCTCGCCGCATCGGACAACACATGGTTCCGGAGTGGCTGCGTTCAAGCTGCTGTACGGGTGGGCCGCGACAGGCGGACACGGCGACCGCACCGTAGGTTCAGCGAATCTGCGGGCTCCGTGGCACGAACCCCGAGGGTCGATCTCCACCACAACAAGGTTGCATCCTTGGGGTTCACAGTGAATCGCTGATGTCGCACTCGAGGACCCGGGAGAATGCCAAGGGCTGCAAATACGTTGTCCGACAATGCCTCTCTCGCGTCAGTGCTGCGGCTCAGTGCCGCGGCGCAACCCGAGGGCGTGGTAGCTATTTAGCTGAAATTTAGCTTGCAAGCAAGCACTTCCGGGATGTACGTTGGTCTTACCGTCGCGTTGCGCTCCACGCACGTGGCCCACCGAGAGGCGGTCATCCAAGTGCAGGACAAGACACCAAGCGCTTCGACGCTGGAAGAGACGCAGTTCATGGAGACCGCGGGGCTGCGTATCCGCTACCGAGTCCGAGGCGACGGGCCGCCCCTGCTGATGATCAACGGCATCGGCCTCCCTGTGGAGTTCTGGCGACCACTCGAGGACCGGCTCGGGCAATTTCAGACCATCACAGTCGACCCGCCAGGGTCCGGGCATTCCTCGGTCCCCCGAGGCCGCTTCGGCCTCCGCAAGCACGCGGGCGTCATGGACAAACTCCTCGAGCACCTCGGGATCGCGTCGGCCGACGTGCTCGGCCTGTCGTTCGGCGGGATGGTGGCGCAGGAACTGGCACGCCGGAGTCCCAGGCGCGTCGACAAGCTTGTGCTTGCCTCCACGACCTGCGGTCTGGGGGGCATGCCCATCCCGCCGATGGCGATGGCCGCCGTCTTCAACCCACTGAGCTTCTACTCCCCCGCGTATTTCCGAAAGATCGCCCCGTTCATCTACGGAGAACGGATCGTCGAGGATCCCGCACTTTTCGACGAGCACATCGAGATCCGACGGGACTGCCCGTCGTCGTTGCGAGGCCATTTCGCCCAGCTCCGCGCGGCATCCGAGTGGACCAGTCGACCATGGTTGCGTCACCTGCAGATGCCCGTGCTTGTGATCGCGGGGAGCGACGATCAGCTCGTACCGACCGTCAACGGCCGGATCATCGCCAAGGCCGTCCCTCATGGCCGCCTGGAGATCATCGACGGGGGCAGCCACCTGTGCGTGCTCCAGGAGACCACCCGGGCGGCGCAGCTCATCGGGGACTTCCTCGACAAGGACTGAGACATAGGTGCATGACGGTTCGATGTGCGCGCTGGCTACGCTTCACGCGCAGGGTCCGACTCCCCCGCCCTGCAGGAAGCCGCCTCACTCACTCGGCAATGGACGAGCTGCGCCTGGTCCACGGCTTTCGGCCGCGCGTTCAGCCCTGAACGTGTCAGTAAACTTACCTGTATGAGAAGACCGTCGGCACAGCTCGGGGAGATCATCCGACGGCAGCGAGAATTCAACCAATTCACCCTGCGGCAGTTCGCCGAGATGGCCGGGATCTCGAATCCGTACCTCTCGCAGATCGAGCGCGGACTGCGTGCCCCATCGGAGGCCGTCATCGAGGCCATCGCGCGTTCCCTGAAAATCAACGCTGACATTCTCTACGAGCAGGCCGGCATTCCTGCCGGCGACGGCGACGACGCGCGGGCAAGAGTCGAAGCCGCCCTCGAGGCCGACCCGGCCCTCGCACCTCGACAGCGACGGGCCCTGATGGAGATCTACGACGCCATGGTGATGGCGGGTCCGGTTCCTCGCCCGCGCCGCCGCAGTTAGTCCTCGCCCCGTCGTGATGCCCGCGCCTGAAACGATCACGGCAGTGGGATCACGGCCGGCTCTTCAGTTCTCCTCCGGTGGCACCACGCGTGGGTGATGCTGCCCCAACGCAGTTCGCCATCGGACTCAGGGAGAGACTTCCGGCGATGTAACGACGGTGGAGGTCGTGCGGTCGGGCGCACAGGTCCTCACGCGCGGGTCGCGGGTCCGACCTCGACGGCTCGGGCGTGGGCGACGATCTCGTCGATCAACTGCGGCCAAAGTTTCCGGGGCAGGTTGTGGCCCATGCCCGCAACCACGACCAGACGGGCTCCCGGGACCGCGTCGGCCGTCGCCAGACCGCCGTCCACCTGAACCAACGGGTCGTCTTCGCCGTGGATCACCAGCGTCGGGACCGTCGACTCGCGTAGCCCCGGAGTGCGGTCCGGTGAGACCGCTATCGCCGCGTACTGCCGCGCCACACCGGCGGGGTCGTGGCCGCGGTTGAAGGCGCGTCGGGCGATGTCGGCGACGCGATGCTCGTCGAGCGGGTACCCGGGTGAGCCGATCACCCGGTACACCGTCAGGGCGCGTTCGGCGGCCGTGTCCGGATCGGTCGGCGGCGGCAGGAACAACGCCGCCTGCGCCTCCGGCCGCGCCTGTCCCACCTGCCGTGAGGGAGTGGACATGATCGAGGTCAGACTCCGGACCCTGTGCGGGTGGCGGATCGCGAGCTGCTGGGCGATCATGCCGCCCATCGACGCGCCGACAATGTGCGCGGACTCGAGACCCAGCGCGTCGAGCAGACCGGCGGTGTCGTCGGCCATGTCCACCAGCGTGTACGGCGCCGCCGGGGCGTCCTGCCCGCCAAGCAACGCCATCACGTTCGGGACCCCGCCCTCGTGAAGGTGGGTGGACAACCCGATGTCGCGGTTGTCGAAGCGGATCACCTGGAAGCCGCGGTCGGCGAGCTGGTCGCAGAACCGTTCGTCCCAGCCGAGCATCTGGGTGGCGAGCCCCGAGATCACAAGCAGGGGTGGGTTGTCGGCGTCTCCGAAGGTCTCATACGCCAATTCCAGCTCGCCGACGGCGACCCGACCGATCCGATCAGCCATCGGTGTTCCTCACGCGGTTCTCGGTCATACCGACGGCTGTTCGAGGAGGTGAGCCGGGACGCCGATTTCGCGTTTGACGATCTTGCCGGTGGGGCCCTTGGGCAGCTTGTCGGCAATCCAGACGTGCCGCGGGTATTTGTACGCGGCGACCCGGGTCTTGACGTAGCCGCGCAGCTCGTCAGGAGTTGCCTGGGCGCCGGGTCGCAGCGTGATCGCGGCGGCGACCTCCTCGCCGTGGGTGGGATGGGGCACCCCGATCACTGCGACCTCGCGCACCGCGGGGTGTTCGTAGAGCACTTCCTCGATTTCGCGGGGATAGATGTTGTACCCACCCCGGATGATGATGTCCTTCTTGCGGTCGACGATGAAGTAGAAGCCGTCGTCGTCGCAGGTGGCCATGTCTCCCGTATGGAACCAGCCGTCGACGATCGCGGCGGCGGTGGCCTCGGGCCGCTTCCAGTAGCCCTTCATCACGTTGTGACCGCGGATGACGATCTCCCCGACCGCACCGGGCGGGGTGTCGGTGCCGTCCCGGTTGACCAGCTTCAATTCGACACCGTCGATCGGCAGTCCGATCGACCCGGGCTTGGAATGCCCGATCCGGTTGAACGTGGCGGTCGGAGATGTCTCGGACAGGCCGTAGCCTTCGAGAATCGGTGCGCCGAAGGCCCCCTGGAAGCCGTTCAGTACTTCGATCGGCAACGCTGCACCACCCGAGACACACATCCGCAGACTGGATGTGTCCGCCTCTCGCAAATCGGTGTGAAGCAGGCCCACGTACATCGTGGGGACGCCGGCGAAGACGGTCACCCGGTGACGTTCGATGAGCTGCACTACCGCTTCGGCCTCGAATCGCGGAACCAGCGACACGCTCGCGCCGGCCGCGATGGAGGCGTTCAGCACGTTGCTCTGCCCGAATGCGTGAAAGAACGGAAGACAACCCACCACCACGTCGTCATGGGAGAAGTCGAACATGTCCATGAAGGTGGTGGTGTTGCGGTACAGATTCGCGTGGGTGAGCTCTGCACCTTTCGGAGTGCCGGTCGTTCCCGAGGTGTAGAGGATGACCGCGGTGTCGGCGTCGTCCCGGGCCGTGACCGCCGGCGAGGACGGCCAGTCGGCGGTGGCAGCGAGAGTTTCGCCGTCGATGACCACCAGGTCGGTGCCGGTCGCTGCGGCCGCGGACTCGGCCTCGGCAGCGACGGTGCGCCACACCAGCGCCAGCGCGGCGCCGGAATCGCGGAGGTGGTGCTCGATCTCGCGTGATTTGAGGAGCGGATTCATCGGCACCACTGTCGCGCCGACCCGCAACAGTCCGTAGTAGAGAACCGGGAACGCCACGACGTTCGGCAGGGCGATCCCGACCCGGTCTCCGGGTTCGATGCCGCGGTCCCGTAACCAACCTGCCGCGCGTGCGGTCAGTCCATCGAGTTCGGCGTAGGTGACGACGATGTCGTCGAGGCGGATCGCCGGCCGGTCGGGATGGCGGCGCGCGGACTCGGTCAGGATGTGGGCGAGGTTGGTCATGATGATCGACTTTCGGGTGCTGGGTAGGCCATGCGTAGTAGTGACGGGGGCTGGAACGGTGTCCATCGGTCGGCGGGTTGGGCGAGACGATCCGCGACCGCCCACAGCGCCGCGGGGTGACTGGCGATGCCAAGGTGGCTGGCGAGCACGGCGATGTTCTCGGTGCGGGGTCCGGGCTCGTCCAGGCAGGTCCGCCAGGCGACGATCCCGTCGAGTGGGGTGTAGATCGACGTTGCGGGGACCGGAAGCGGCCCTGCGCCACGTTCGAGCGGCAGATCCAGGGGCTCGATGTGCTGGTGGGAGTAGCGATGAAACAGGTGGTTGGCGCGGCTTTGGTCGTGCCGGGCCAGCCGGATCGGGCTGCCCAGGGTGATGACCTGTCGAACTGCCTGCGGGGTGCGGCGGGCAAGTTGGCGCGCGTAGATGCCGCCGAGACTCCAGCCGATGAGCGTGACCGGCTGCTGGTAGCGGTTGGTCAAGTAATCGAGCCGTGCCCGCATGCCGTGCACCGCTTTACTCGTGGGACCGATGTTGCGGCCGAGCCGCCACCCGTAGGTCCGGTATCCGAGTCCCCGCAGGACGGTATGCATTGGGGCGGTGGAGGTATCGGTCCCGTTCAACCTGGGGAGCACGAGGACAGGGTGGTGGTCGCCGCGCGGAAGTGTGGCCAGTAGCGGTGCCGTGTAGGCCAGGAGTGCGCAGTCGATGGCCGCGCGCGCGGGGTCGGTGAAATAGAGCAGGTCGTCCGGCGCTGCGGTGCCTCGCTGCAGCGTGCTGGTCACTGCGCGCTTCCTTCCAGGCCCAGTTCCGCACTGACACCGATGGTGTCCATGGACGCCCAGGTGGCGTCGACGAAGTGAGCGAGCATGATCAGGTCGCGTAGGTTGCCCTGGCGGTCGCGGATGTGGTCGCGCAGCAGCGCCTCACCCTCGAAGCCCAGCGAACCGAACATCGCCAGCGCGTGTTCCTGGTCGGCGGCGAGTTCGACGACGACTTTGCGACGACCTGCGCGGACCGCGTCGGTGAGTGCGTGGCGGGCCAACGTGCCCCCGATGCCGGCCCGTCGGTGGGCCGAATCGACAACGAGTCGCAGTTCGCCGACGTGGTCGGACCAGCTGGGCAGCGGGCGCACCGCGGTGAATCCGACGACCGCGGTGTCGTCGAGCGCGACCCAGTGCGCCGGGCGGTCGGCCCAGCCGCGTACCGCGTCCGGCTCGGTGACGTCCTCTCTCATAAGCGTGAGGTCTTCGGCGGGGAGTCGGCCGAAGAATTCGATCAGGGCGTCGGTGTGTTCCCGGCTCAACGCGACGATAGTCATTCCTGTGTCTCACTTCGCTGGATGAGGAAATCGATGATCGTGGGGATGGTGGTCTTGGCCGCGGTTCGACCGACGAGCAACCCGACGTGCCCGCCATCGAGGCGCGCCTCGTGTTTGTCGGGCGAGCCGATCAGGTCGATCAGCGGGGCGGCGGAGGCCTCCGGCACGATGTGGTCACGGTTGCCCAGCACGGTCAGAAACGGCACCGTGATGTCGGCGAGATGCACACGGTCGCCCCCGACGACCAGGGTGTCGTTGACGATGGCGTTGTCCCGCGTCATCTGCGCGAGCTGCCGGGCAACACCGCCGGGCAACGGAATGTGGTCGGTGGCCCATCCGATCATCGCCTGGTGCGCTGCGACGTAGTCATCGCTCCACAGCCGTTCCCACAGGTCGACGTACTGAGTAACCTGCGATGTCGGTTTCAGGACTTGGAAGCCCTGGTAGATGACCTGCGGCGGCACATTACCGTCGGCGTCGAGCACCTTCTCGACATCCAGTCCACCGCCACCGACCACACTGGTCAGCGGCCCCAGTTGCTGCAGGTCGACCGGGGTGGTCATCACGGTCAGGCTCCGCAACGGCGCATCGAGATGGTGGGCGGCGTAGAGCAGGGCGAGGACGCTACCGAAGCAGTAGCCGAGCATATTGATCTGCTCGGTGCCGGCAAGATGCCGCACCCGTTCGACCGCCGCGGGCAGATAGTCGTCGACGTAGTCCTCCAACCGGTTGGCGGCGTCGCGTTCGTCGGGAACACCCCAATCCAGTAGGTAGACATCGAATCCGGCCGCGAGCAGCCGTTCAACGAAACTGTTACCCGGCTGCAGATCCAGAATGTAGCTGCGGGAGAACAGACTGAACACGATCAACAGTGGCGGCGACACACGCACGTTGTCGTTGCGGTAGCGCCACAACTCGGACCGGCCGTGTCGCCACACCACATCCTTCGGGGTCTGGCCGACCTCCGGCCGCGACAGGCCCGCCGCCATGCGAATACCGTTGCGCGCCCGCAGCGCAGTGCGTTCCACCTCCCGGCCCACCCGGTCGATGATGCTCGCCGAATTTGGTTCCGTCGTCACCGCCGATCACTCTCCATGGGGGTGGTCCCGGCGCTGTTCGAGTTGCAGCGACAGTCGCCGCACATCCCGGTCCAGCGCCCCGATCTGTGTCCGGAGCCGTTGCACATCGGTGCCCGCCGGCAAATTGACCAGATGCCACACGCGCGAGGCGACACCGTTCACGCCACCGCCCACCGCACGCCGGAGACCGAAAATCGCGGCGGACACTGAGGCGAACTGGCCGCTGTACACCAGCGCCTCCGCCCGCGGCGCCACCACACGCTCCGCGGCGTCATACGGCCTACGCCATACCGGCTTTCCTGTCATCGATTCAGCCCGCTGTGCATCAGGCCCTCATCCGGACTGACGGCCGTAGCCCCGGTGCCGCCTCCGATGAGATGGTCCAGCAGGGCATTCGCGGTCTCCGGGTACTGCGGGATCTGGTCCCCGGTGACCGGGTCGATGGTGGTGTGCACACCCATGGGTGGTTCTCCTGTGTGGCGATGAAAGGGACTCAGGCCGCGATCTCGTCGGCCGATGTCAGCTCGAAGCCGCGGTAGTCGTTGGCGGTGACGTCGGTCAGGACGCCGCGGTAGTTGCCGAGCCCGCCCAGGTAGAACAGGACGCTGGGCTCCTTGCCCGGAACGTTCGCGCCGAAGATCCACGAATTCCCCTTCGTGAACAGTGTGGCGTTCGCGATCTCCGTGCAAGTCGCGGTCCATTCGGCCTCGGCCTCCGGCGTGGGCTCGATCGCACGCAGTCCGGTGCGCTCGGCATAACCGATCGTGTCGCTGATCCACTCGACCTGGGTCTCGATGCTCGGCGGCAGGTTCGTGAACGGGCCGTTGGGGCCAAGGACCATGAACCAGTTGGGGAAGTTCGCGGTGGAGATGCCCAGGTAGCTGGTGGGCTGTCCGTTCCAGTGGTCGTTGATGTGCAGACCGTCGCGGCCGCGGATCTCCATCCGGCGGTAGTTGCCATCCACGGCATCGAAGCCGGTGGCGAAGACGAGCACGTCGAGCTCGTGCAGGACCCCGTCCTCGGTGATCACACCCTTGGCGGTGACCTCGCGGATCGGGTTCTCCTTGATGGCAACGGCCTCGACGTTCGGCCGGTTGAAGACCTGGTGGTAGCCGGCGTCGCACAGTGGGCGCTTGGCGAACAGGCCGGTCGGGGTCAGTATGCGGGCGGTTTCCGGGTCGTCGATGATCTCGGCGATCTTGGACCGGATGAAGGACGCGGCGGTCTCGTTGGCGTCCTCGTCGGTGGCGAGGTCGCCGAAGGTGGCGAACATGAAGCGGAAACCGCCGCCGTGCTGCCAGGCTTCCTCGTAGACGCGGTTGCGCTCCTGCTCGGAGACGCTCATCGCCGGCACGGTGGACTCCTCGAATCCGAAGGCCACCGCGGATTTCTTGGCCTGGTCCCAGATGCGGTCGTAATCGGCCTTGATCGCGTCGATCTGCTGCGTGGTGACGGGGCGGTTGCCGACCGGGACGGAGTACTGCGGGGTGCGGACGAATACGGTGAGGTGCTCGACCTCCGGTGCCAGGGCCGTGATGACCTGCTGGCCGGTGGAACCGGTGCCGATCACCCCCACCCGGCGGCCCGCGAGGCTCTTGCCCTCGGGCCAGGCGGCGGTGTGGATGGTCTCGCCCTCGAAGGTGTCCAGGCCGGGCAGGTTGGGGAAGTTGATGGCGGAGAGCAGTCCGACGGCGTTGATCACGTAGGTAGCCCGGTACACGTCACCGGCGCCGGTGGTCACCTCCCACACTCCCTCGTCGTCCAGGTAGATCGCGGAGGTGACCTCGGTGCCGAACCGGAAGTGGCGGCGCAGGTCGAAACGGTCGACGACGCCCTCGAGGTACTCGAGGATCTCGGGCTGGGTGATGTATGTGCTCTTCCAGGTGCCGTCCTGCAGCAGGTCGCGGTCGAAGGAGAAGCGGTAAAGGTGACTCTCCGTGTCGGAGAGGGCGCCCGGGTACCGGTTCCAGTACCAGGTGCCGCCGGGACCGTCTGCCTTGTCGAAACCGACCGTGGTGAGGCCGAGTTCGTGGTGCAGCTTGTGGACGGCGTAGATGCCGCCGAAGCCGGCGCCGATGACAACGGCGTCAACGGTGCGCAAAGAGGTCTGGGCAGACATGGCGAACTCCTGTGTCGTTCAGATGCAGAGGAAGAAGATCCGGGGAAAGAGAGGGATGTGGCGGCACCACGCGAGCGGCACCACCACGGGTGTTACTTGTCGGTTTCGGACCAGGTCGGTTGATGCCTCATCCGTGTCCTGTGTCCTATCTTCCGCGGCAGCCTCGATGTGATGGCCGCCACGGCGTCTAGATCAAAGATAGAAGAAGGTTCCAACACCCCTGCGTTCCAATGTGAAACACCTTTCGCCAACTTTGGGACCGAGAAGGGCGCTCCAAGGCCTGTTGGCCTGGCGTTGACCATGGCCTCCCGGTCTACGTCCTGGTCCTCGCTGACCCGCAACAAACAACCGAGCGCGAGACCTCAATCCTGGTATCGGCCGCACCACCCTGTACCGCGAGATTGCCGGTCCTGAAAATTGATGCCGCGGAACGAATGATCGCTGCCGGTCCGTGACCTCGGGCAATCCGGCTATCCCTGTGAGACGGCCCCGCCGTCCGAGCCTCGATCCGCGAACAGCCCCCACGGTCCACCGCGGGGGCTGTTCATCAGGGAGCCGTGACGGACTAACTCATCGTTGCGTCTGCAGGCCGTTTGGAAAGGTCGGAATGTTCAGGCGAGCTCAATTGACCGGTCAGCTCTGCAGTTCTCGGACCGCCGAGCAATTCTGCGGGAGTCTTCGACGTCTCGCGCATTCCGACAACCGCGATCGCACCGATTCCGGTGGCAATCGCACCGAAGAACGCCACCGGAAGCCAGCCCGACGGGCCCGTGCTGAGGAGCAGGGCGGCGATCAGCGGAGCGAATCCTGCAAGGAGGTTACCGAGCTGGTTGCTGACGGCCATTCCCGTGAATCGGACGGGTGCGGGGAATTGCTCGGCGAAGAACGACGTCCACACGCCGTTATAGCAGCTGAAGAACACTGACATGTTGACGAACGCGAAGATCGCGATCAGCAGGATATTCGTTGTGGAGATCGCCCACAGGTACGCGAAGATACTGAGCGCACCGCCGACGGCACCGATCAGCATCGTTCGCTTCCGGCCGATCACGTCGGAGAGGTAGCCGGCTGCAGGGATGGTGATAATCGACAACGCTATTGCCCCGGAGATGATGGCGAGCATCGCGCCACGATCCACCCCGACCGACGTGGCATACGACAGGCTGAACACGGCGAACAAGGTTTGCATCGACGCCATCAGCGATGCTCCGGCGACACGGATCACGTCGCGCCAGTGATACTTGATCACGTCGTTCAGTGGCCGCTTCCGGACTTCGCTTCCCTCTTTCGCTTCGGTAAACGCCGGAGTTTCGTCCAAGTGACTCCGCACGTAATAGGTGATGACGACGACCACGGCGCTGAGCCAGAAGGGAATTCGCCAGCCCCAGGTGTAGAGCGCGTCGTGGGGCAGCATCGCGACCGGGAGAAACACGACGGTGGCCAGTGAGCAGCCGACCGCGTAGCCGACCATCACGAAACTGGTGAAGAATCCCCGGCGTCCGACCGGGGAATGCTCCACGGTCAACGTCGACGCTCCCGCCGATTCGGCTCCGGCGGAGAACCCTTGAACGACGCGGAGAGCGACGAGGAGTACCGGTGCGAGAAGGCCCAGCTGCTCATATGTCGGAAGGCACCCGATGGCAAAGGACGCGACGCCCATCATCACGACGGTGGCCAGCATGACGCGTTTACGGCCGAGCCGGTCGCCGAAGTGTCCCATCACCACCGCGCCGACAGGACGGGCCACGTACCCCACCGCGAAGGTGGCGAATGATGCGATGAGCGCAACCGTAGGGTTGCCAGCCGGAAAGAACAGCACGTTGAAGACCAGAGCGGCCGCGGCGCCGTACACGAAGAAGTCGTAGTACTCCAGCGCACTGCCGAGGAGCGCCGCTGTCGCCGCACGGCGGGGAGTCATCGCAGGCGGCGACGATGCTGTACTTGTCATTTGATTCTCCTGGAAAGGGTGGTAGCAGAGCAAAGGGTCCGCGGGCGTTGTGACCCTCGGCAGCGGCGGAGCGACAATGTGATGGCCGCCACGGTGCGTGAATCAAAGGTAAAGGCATGTTCCAGCCCACTTGTGTTCCAATGTGAAACAACCCTGCACTCCCCCTTTCATTTCCCCTTTCCTGCACTCCCTTTCCTGCACTCCCTTCCCTGCAGTCCCTTCGGATTGCTCTTCCGAAGTTCACCGATCGGCGTCCGCCCCGCCTCGCGGAGGTGGCGTCGTCGCGGTGGGCGAGTTCGGCGTCGGCTCCAATGCCGAAGGGAGCGCGAGCGTGCCCGCAGCGACCGGAATCAGGTGTGATTGAAGGCCCCGCTTACGTGTGATTACCGGATAGTCAGTTCGTGGAGCTGACAAGGCCCGCATCATTGCTCGCCATAGGTGAACACCCCAGAGGCTTCGGAAGCTTCGATGAGTCCACGCCGATGGCGAATCCGCTGGTTCCGCCGCCGTAGCCGCGCCACTGGCTGAGCACGTCCGGTTTCTTCGAGAACGAGGTCGTGTAGCAGTGAATGTGGTGCTCGTAGTCTCGGTCGGCGATCCGGTCGATGCAGTCACAGAGAGCGCGAAAGAACTTTACCTTGTCCGTAGGGTTGGCGATCTCGTGCGGTTCGGTCGGACCGTAGTTGATTGCCTCCAATTTCTCGGCGTAGTCCACGATGGCTTGTTTGAGGAACTGCAACCCGTGGATGAGTTCCTGGTGGTCGTTGAGGTATTCGATTGCAGTTGCCCGGAATACCGCCTGGAAATCGGATCCTGAAACGGTGAACCCGTCGGACGACGTGATCGTGACATCCCCGGTCTCTGCATTGTCCGGCGGAGAGGGCGTCACTTCATTGCCGAGGATTCCAAGGAGGCCCGCGGCGGTCGTGTAGTGCCACAAGGTGTCAGGCAGTTTGGTGGGGTTGCTCTTCGATGCCATGGCTCTGCTCACCGCGTCAGGTTGACGACGCAGGTGTCGAGAGCCTGGACAATTTCGTCACCGGGGGAGATCTGCAGAGGGGCGGTGCTGGCCTTGGGCCAGGTGGTGGTGTTACGGGCGCCGCCGGTCGACGAGTAGACGGCGCCGTTCGCGATCACCCACACATCGGAGCGGTTCTTCATCTTGCCGGTCGTATCGACAGTGGTGCCGCCGAGGAACGTGTACGGGCCGGAGTCGATCACTGTGCCGTTGATGAGCGAAAGGCCGGACGCGGAGAACCCCGACTCGACGAGGGACACGAGCGTTTCGTTCGCCGGCGCGCAGCGCGGGTCGGAAGCCGGAACAGCGGGTCGCGGCGCCGGCGCCGGGGCCTGTGTTGTGGTCGGTGCGGCCGCGGCCGGTGGAGTGGCCGACGAGGGTGCCGCCGACGTCGTTGTAAGCCGTGTCGTGGTGACCTGTGTCGTTGTAGCGGTCGTTGTCGCCGCCGCAGCCGCCGGCTTGTCGTCCTTCTTGTCACCCCACCGAAGACCGTACCGAGAATCCCCATGACCACCAGCACCGCCGCCAGAATCAGCAGGACCTTCCCCACCCCGCCCTTCTTTCGTGGAGTGGGTGTCTGGGACGGCTTCGGCTGAGTCTGCTCGGTCCACCGTGTCCCGTCCCAGTAGCGCAGCAAGTTCGCATCTGCCGGGTCCTGGAGCCATCCGGGCGGGGTGTCGGAGCGGTCACTGTGGGAGTTCTCCTCGATCTGTGCTGTGGCCCCCCGACCTGTCAGGCGCCGGTGGGTCCTCCGTGACCCTCGAGATTCGGGAAACGGTTGCGGATTCTCCGTGGATTGTTACACCTTCACCGCCGCGCTACGTCCGGTGACCTCCTTCTGCCCACAGCGTGTAAATCGCGCGAATGACACCAGGCGACAATGCCTTTCGGTCGAGTGGCGTACACCATCCGTCGATGATCCAGGGCGGCGGCCTGGCGGAGGTTCAATGGGTGGGGCTATAACGACGCGGCCGCTGGCGGACTGCTACTTCCGCTACCCGTCGGGTGTGCCGACACTGCCCTCCGGAGTTCCAGCTTGTTTCTGCCTCCACACTTCCTGAATGCCATCGAGCGTCATTGGGATTTGCACCACGGTATCCAGGTTGCTGAGGTCCGTTGCGAGAGATGACGTCTGTATCGCGTTCTCGACCGGCACAATAAACTCTGTTCTCGTGACCGCGACCGTCCGGTCGAAGGGGTCGCCGGGGAGCACGAGATGCTCTAGCTCGACGAGTTGCTGGATGAAGCTGAGCGTCGCGATCGTGTTGATCATTAGCTGGGCGACGAGGGGGACCGCGGCCTTGTACCGTTCCTCGACCCCCTGTTCCTCGGTCCGCGCGATTCGCTCTGGATCCGCGTGCACGACGTCGCCGTAGATCCACGCGAAGCCAAGCGCGACATCGGAGATAGAACTCCTATTTGTGACGACCGCGTAGGCCCTGACGTGTGAGCGCCCCTCCTCGATGTTGCCCCACTCTGCTTTGAGAGTATCGAGACCTTCGTTGATTCGCGGGAGGTCACGACCATGCAGGAGATATCCGAGGGCGGCCAGGACCTTTGAGTAGTGGACTGCTTCGGATTTGAGGATGAGCGGGCGCACGCGGGCCGCGGCTGACTCGACTGACTCCTCTGGGGGGACAGACCAATTCAGATGTGTTCGCCCATCGCCGTCCGTTGTCACGCCCAGTGTCACTTCTGCGAGCCCTATCAGGGCGTGAGGATCCGCGGCTAGAGAGTGAGCTGCTACCCGGCGGGCCCGAATTACGAACGCTGAGATCGTCGCGGTATGACGTGCGACGAGCTCTTCGTGGTCAGCCAACCAGTCCCTCCGATTGTCGAATCCCTGCGGCTTGACCGTTGTTCCGGTGCATGGGAGCCATCTACCCGGCCGACCCTCGGCCAGACCGTTCGGCGCAGTGCGTAGTGCGTAGTGCGGGGTCGCAGGAGAGTAAAGCGTGCCGTATCCCTGGGCAGATCGCCTCGACGGTACGGGCGGGATGCGGCCGTTGAGCGCGCCGAGGACAACGTCGACCTCGCGGGCAACCTGCGTGTCTCCGGGTGACCAGTCGAGTTCGCGATCCTAGTAGAAGTCCTGGCCGAGGGGCGGGTGGAAGACGAATCGGCGGGGGTTCGGGACGTAGGCGTAGTCGCCGGGTTCTCGATGTCGACGTAGGCCAGCCACTGGTCCTGGCCGTGGTCGCCGAGATAGAAGGGCTCATTGTGCGTCCATTCCTTGAGTCGTCTTGAGGAGTACCTTCTGCGGACCGTCGCAGAAAGTGTTCGACTCGAGTGAGTCGGACCTCGGGTATAGCCTGGATGCAGAACGCCGGGCCTCTCGGCAAAGAATCCCGACGTTCTGCGTGTTCCTAGCCTGGGAACATAGGTAGCAGTTCAAGCGCGGTCCTGGTCAGCATGGCGATTGCAGTGATCACCTGAAGCCATTCGACCAGGACCGACCGCATGCTAGGCGTGGGCGGACCTGTCAATTCCCCTCCCCTCGGTATGGTTCCTCCTGCACGATGGTGTGCAGCAGGTTCCCCAAGAGTAGGGCTGCTGACCGACAGAAATCACTTGTTGTGGCGCAGAACCGGCTGTCGCCGGGACGAATTCATGCCCAGCCCCCGATACTCCTCGTGGCGCCCGCAGCCCGCCCGTTACGGCCAACCCGAACATCCGTGACCGATGTCCGAACTCTGCACGGATAGAAATCAGGTCGGATCCCACGGCGATCGTTCGAGGCTGTTGAGCTCATCGAGAACCTGATCGACGGCCGTGGTCGGGATACGGAAGTCATCGCCCTCCGAAGCCCGGAGACGATCGCGTACGTAGGCGAGCATGGCGAGTTCACGCTCAAGGTCTGCTGCGGTTCGGTCGCTCACGGTCTCATCCTGCCGTGCGGTGGGCGGTGATCTGATCTGTTGCCGCCCGGCGACGGCGGGACGAAGGCATCCACACGTCCATCGCGGCGTTCGATGTCGCGGCGAGCAGTGGTTCGCCGCCGTGGCCGGGTTCGCCGTCGTGGTCCTCGTGCACATCCTCGACGCCGAGACGGGTGGGCCACGAGATCTGCCGCCCGCGGAGCCCGCCGAATGGGCGCGTTCGATCTTCTCGACCATCGCTCAGTCATCACACCGATGCGGACCAATCGGGCACCGCCGCGGTTACATGGCCCACGCCCGCGAATCGGCCCCGGACTACGGCTGCTGGACCGTGTGCTCGGGTACTGACACTCGGTGAGTGGTATATTCCGGGTGAAGCCACCCCATCGAGGTGGGGCTGGAAGTGAGCCACAGGATTACTCGCCGGACGACGAGGCCTGTGGCTCGCGTCGTTTCCGGGTCAAATCTGTCGCAGGTCGACCGCACCTGAGAGTTTTGCCAGGTAGCTGGGATTCCCGACCCGGGATTGGACCACCGCGCCGCACACGATGTCCGCGACCCAGAGCGCCGGCTCGACCATGCCGACGGCGTGGTTCACCCGCAGCGATGAGGTGATCACCTTCTGGGCTCGGAACTTCTGCAGGATGTCGACGTCGCTTGCGTCCAGGTGGCTGCGGGATTCGAGTGTGATGTGGCTGCACGGCATCTCGGCCAGGTTGGGGAGCAGATACTCCAGGCATTTTCTGCGGTGGCGCCGGTCGGAGACCGCGGCTTCGGTGTGAATGACGACAAGACCTGCCAGCAGGAGCCCCGCGACTGCATCGACCAGATCGTGCCGGCGGTCGGCGCTGCTGCCGTGCCAATGGACCTTTTTCTCCGTCGTGAGACGAAGAGATTCCATCGTTTTGCGGACTTCCGGGACATCGTCCTCGTCGCACAACGCTACCGCGATCAGGTACGTGTCGGGATCGCGGTCGGGCTGCGATCCGCTCTCATCGCCCCAGGCAGTCAGCATGGGTGAAAAGTCTAGGGAGTCATCCCGACACCGATCACCGGAGTCCCGGCTCAGGGCGAACTCTGTGCCACCTGACCCTGTCTGTGGTGCGGTGTGTTGCGTTGACGCCGTCGCCTGTTCGTCCCGTTGCCGGTCTGCGCGGCGAGCGTCCCTGTGGCCAGCACCGTCTTGAGTTCGCGTGCCCGCAGGCGACAACTCGTCGAACGCATGCGCCCGCACCCCGCAGGAGCGTAATGCGTCCACGGTGTCCGGGTCGTCGTCGACGAATGCCGACAACCACGACCCGACAGCCCGACAGTGACCGGCCTTGACCTCGACCGCCGGTCGGACATCATTGCGAGAGCGGCACAACAGCGCGCGACTGGGTGGAAATCCGTTATGCCCGAGCCATATCCGGGTCTGCTCCGCGTAGGGAGACGGGCCGGGTCGTGGAATAGACAACCACCAATCCCAGACCGGCCACCGCCTCCACCAGATCTCGACCCGTCGATGACCGCCGCCTGCCCGACATTGTCGAAGAACCGCTGCCACGCCCGTCGGCGGCTCCCGTCCGAGTCGCCGGTCAGGAGGTGGGTGAATGCCGACAGGTCCGCCAGGCCGCCGTCGATGTCGAACATCACCACCCGCTCGCTACCGCTCACCTGCCCGACCCTAGCCACCACGACTCGCACATCGCCCAGCATTACACCGTCTACGAGCCGTGCCTGCAGTGGCTCCATCTGGACCTAGTGGTGTGTCTCTGATTTAGCTGATCTTTTCGAGTGCGACGCGGCCGCGGGCGACCTTGGCGAGGATGGATTCGGCGGTCGCGGTCCATTCGTAGGGTCGGGGGTTTTCGTTGTGGGCGTCGAGGTATTCCTCGATCGAGGCGATGAGGTGCG
>NZ_JAAOQS010000143.1:0-20278 GCF_011603105.1 Rhodococcus sp. A14
GGCGACCACGTTCTTCGACGACCCGGACGTGCTGGCGAAGGTCTCCCGCGGGTTGGGTGAGGCGATGGTCGGGATCAACGTCGACGACATCCCGGTCCCGCACCGGCTCGCCGAACGCGGCTGGTGACGTAGGTAATCCCGCTCCTCCGAAACCACTGTGGGCCGGTTCTGCTGTCGTGCAGCAGAACCGGCCCACAGTCGTCGTTCAGCCCAGCAGGTCGGGAAGCTTCGCCGCGCTCTCCAGGAGGTGCGTGTGGGGCTCCGGACGCAGCGCCGCCGCGTCGTGGGCGCCGGTCAGAACACCCACCACGTAGCGCGCCCCGGCATTCGTCCCGGCCCGGAGATCGTTCGGGGTGTCACCACCCACCAGCACCTCGTCGACGCTCTGCACTCCGGCGAGTTCCATGGCGCGGAAGATGAGATAGGGCGACGGCCTGCTCATCCGCACCTGGTCGCTCGTGATCACACCGTCGATGTCCCGTCCGATCTCCCACCCGACCTGCTCCAGCAGCGGTTCCGCGATCTGGCGTGAATAGCCGGTCTGGAGAACGATCTTGATGCCGCGCTGCCGCAACGCACCGAAGGCGTCGTGAACCCCGGGCAGTGCGGTGGGCGGCGTCTTGCGGTACGCAGCCAGAAGCATTGCGGTGAAATCGGATTCGACGGCGTCCAAAACATTCTTTTCGGCCGGCACGCCGCTCTCCCGCAGCAGTCCCTCGATGGCCTGCCGCTTACCTGTGCCCTTCCACCGGTCGAACCGATCGTCCGGAATCGGTTCGTCGAGGTGCTTCTCGACGGTGTCGCGTAACGCGACGTACACGGCGCCGCCTTCGTCGATGCTCGTTCCGGCAATGTCCAAGGTGACCAGGGAAACCCCGTGTTCGGTCATGGGTGTGACTCCTCACTGTTGAGCCACTGGCAGGTGATGCTGTCAGTGGGCGATCATCGACAGCACGTCGGCAATGACGTCGCTGTTGGTACCGCACGACAGATCGAGCGTCCGGCAGCGGTCGTAGTACGGGCTCAGATCCAGCCCGACTCCCAGTCCGTGCACCTCGACGGCCCGCTCGTCCTCGTGTCGCTCGACCACGTCCTGCAGGTGGTGGTCCAGGTAGAACTCGTCGTTGGCCAGCGCGGTGGCGCCGTCCAGGGGGCTTCCGTCCGAGATCACGAACAGGAGCCTCCGGCCCTGGGTGCCCCGCATCCGGGAGCACGCCCAGTCGACGGCCTCACCGTCGACGCCCTCTTTGAACAGGTCGTTCTTCAGCAGTCCCGCGATCGCGGGACGGGCTCGGCGCCAGGAAGTCTCGGCGTCCTTGAACACCAGCTGCCGGACCTCGTTGAGGCGTCCCGGGTTGCGCGGACGGCCGGACCGGAGCCAGTCTCGGCGGGCCCGTCCCCCGTTCCATGCGGCGGTCGTGAAACCCAGGATCTCGCAGCGGGCGTCGGCCAGTTCGAGTGCCCGGGCGAACACGTCGACCAGGATCGCAACCGGTTCGCCGAACTCCTTCATCGAACCGGAGCAGTCGATGAGGAAGGTCAGGGTCGTGTCGGTCTGCGGCTCGGCGCGTTCGGCCCGGAAGAGTCTGCGATCGGTGGGCGAGGTGACGAGCTGGGCGAGCCGGCGACCGTCGAGGTATCCCTCTTCCCGGCCGCCTTCCCATCCGTCGGTGACCGGTTTCGAGAGCAGGGCCCTCAGCTGCCGTCCGAGTTTCCGGACGTTGAGGTGCTGCAGGTCGATGCCGAGGTCGAGCCGCCGGCGGTACTCCTGCAGCAGTTCGGGCCGGACGAGGGACGCGATCTGTCGTGTCTCGTCGTAGGCGCGGGTGAACACGCGGTACCCGTCTCCGTCCTCCCCCAGCGCGCGACTGCGCCCCGACTCCGCGGTCCGGAAGGCCTCGTCGTCGTCGGGTTCGAAGTCGAACAGGAGGGAGAACGCCGCCCGGCCGGCGCTCCGGTCGTCGGCCGAGACGTCCGTGTCGACCGGTGACTCCAGGTGACGGCCGATCAGCTCGGCGACTGCCTGTGCGTGGACCCCGAAGTCGTTTTGCGAGAGACGGGTTCGACGCAGCCACGGGAGGTGGCCGCCGAGAACGGAGGCGAGAGCGAATCGGGTCGATTCGATCAGGTCCTCGGTGGCCTCGGGTATCGGCTCGGCGGTGATCCGGGCCCGGCACATCTGCGTCACCGTGAACAGCAGCATTCCGTGCACGGTCTCGGTCAGCCCGGACGCCACGTAGTCCTGTGACCACTGCGTGAAGCGGTGGGAGAGGTTGGCGCGCACGCCACCCCATGCGTCGGCGGCCAGCGATTCGACGCGGAACTGTTCCAGGATCTCGAAGATCAGGCGATCCGCGGTGCCGTCCGGGCACAGGCTGCGATGCAGGACGGGGTCGGTGTGGAGGAGACGCGACGCCATGCCGTCCGCCGCGCCGCGGAAGGACGCGAAGTCGGCGCCGTCGAAGGACAGGTGCAGATGTGGGGCGGGCATCGGCACGCGCCGATGTCCGCGGTGGAGTTCCGGACCGCGAAAGTGCAACTCACTCTGCCCCGCGAGAGCACGGATCGTGCCGGCACAGAGTTCGTGAACCTCCTGCTGACGGCGGACCGACGCGGGGCGCACGGGCAGTTCTGTCATGACTGCCCGCTCAGGCCGTGCTCGTCGCGAGCATCGCCGACCGCTCCAGTTCCGAATCGAAGCATCGCTGGAAGTACTCGGCGACGACGGGCCGCTCGGCCTCGTCGCACTTGTTGACGAACGACAACCGGAATGCCAGTGCCGGGTCGTGGAAGATCTCGATGTTCTCGGCCCAGGTGATCACCGTGCGCGGCGACATCAGCGTCGACAGGTCGCCGACTCGAAAACCGCTCCGGGTCAGGTTGGCCACGGCCACCATCGACCCGATCAGGTCCCGGCTCAGTGACGGCACCCGCGCGGACACGATCTCGATTTCCTGTTCCGCGGGCAGGTGATCGAGCGTCGCGACGATGTTCCAGCGATCGATCTGCGCGTGATTGAGCCGCTGCACGCCGTGATACAACCCGTTGAGATTGCCCAGGCCGACGGTGTTGGCCGTGGCGAACAACCGGAAGGCCGGATGCGGAGTCAGGACCCTGTTCTGGTCGAGGAGGGTGAGTTTCCCGTCGCGTTCGAGGAGACGCTGGATCACGAACATGACATCGGGGCGGCCGGCGTCGTACTCGTCGAGGATGAGGGCAACGGGTCGCTGCAGTGCCCAGGGCAGGATTCCTTCCTGGAATTCGGTGACCTGCTTACCGTCTCGCAGGACCACCGCGTCCCGGCCTATCAGGTCCAGCCGGCTGAGATGCCCGTCGAGGTTGACCCGCACACACGGCCAGTTGAGACGCGCCGCGACCTGCTCGATGTGCGTGGACTTGCCGGTGCCGTGCAGACCCTGCACCATCACCCGGCGGTTGCGGCCGAACCCGGCGAGCAGGGCCGTCGTCACCGCGTGATCGAACCGGTACGCGGGGTCGATGTCGGGGACGTGGTCGACGGGTTCGCGGAAGGCGCGCACCGTCAGGTCGGTGTCGAGTCCGAACAGCTCGCGTGCGGACAGCACGTGGCTGGGTGCCGCAGTGGTCATTTCGGGCATGCGCCCTCCTTCAGTTCAGGTCTGGCGAACCGTCGTCCGTGACCTCGTTCTCGATCTCACCGATGGCGTCGGCCGCCCGCCGCAACGCGGGCAGAAGCTTGAGCGCCTTGTCGGGGGTGAGTCGCATGACCGGGGCCTGGACTGCGATGCAGAGGTTGGAATTGCCTGTGGCACAGGGGACGAGTACCGCAGCGCACACGAGGCCGGGAAGGAACTCTTCGTCGTCGATGGCGTAACCGTCACGGCGGACCTGCTTGAGTTCGGTCTCGATCAGCTCGACGTCGGTGACCGTCTTGGTGGTGTACCTCTCGAGCGGCATTCGCGCGAGAAGTCGCCGTCGCTGGGCAGGGCTGAGCTGCGACAGGATCATCTTGCCGCTGGCCGAGCAGTGCGCGGGCACCCGCGATCCCGCATGGAGTGTAAAGCGAAGGGGCTCGGAGGTTTCCACGCGGTCGAGATACACCACTTCGCTACCCGACAGGGTGGTCACGTTGCAGCTCTCGCCGAGTTCCGCGACGAGGTTCCGGAGGATGGCGTGTCGTGCGCCGTGGTGGGTGTCGTTGAGCAGCAGATTTTCGGCGAAGCGTCGCAGGCGCACGCCGGTGCCGTAATGCCTGCCGTTGTTCTGCCGGGTGAGGAGTCCGGCGCCCTCGAGTTGCTGGAGCATGCGGTGCAGGGTCGGCTTGGCCATGCCCGTCTCCTCGACGAGCCCCTGCAACGTGAACAGCTGGTCCTTGGAGGCGATCATCTCGAGCAGTGCGAACAGGCGGAGCGTCGGTGTGTCTCCGGGTAGCTCCGTAGTCGGGTGTCCGTTCGACTCGTCGATCCGGTGAATCTCACCCACGGTTCCTCCTTGGCCGAAACGGCGACGCATTCGCATCGTGTATCGAAAAATCATACATCTCGTTCCAGTTTTAGGAACATTCATTGACGAAGTGTGTGACGTGGCCTACTGTCGTTCCAGATCACAAAATCACGAACGAAACGTTCCGATTTTTGACATTCTCTGCCGGTTCCGGCGCGCCCCTGAAGGAGGATCACACATGAGCAAGAAGAAGAACGGTGCCGATCGCACCGCTGTCTCCGGTGTACAGAAGATGACACCGTCGGAGGCGTTCGTCGAGACGATGGTCGCCAACGGCGTCACCGACATGTTCGGCATCATGGGATCCGCCTTCATGGATGCGATGGACATCTTCGCTCCCGCCGGGATTCGGCTCGTCCCGGTCGTGCACGAGCAGGGCGCGGGACACATGGCCGACGGGTATGCCCGGGTCAGTGGGCGGCACGGCATGGTGATCGGGCAGAACGGTCCGGGTATCAGCAACTGCGTCACCGCGATTGCCGCCGCGTTCTGGGCGCACAGCCCCGTCGTCATCGTCACTCCCGAGGCCGGCACCATGGGAACGGGCCTGGGCGGCTTCCAGGAAGCCAACCAGCTGCCGATGTTCCAGGAGTTCACGAAGTACCAGGGGCACGTCAACAACCCGAAGCGCATGGCCGAGTTCACCGGCCGCTGTTTCGACCGCGCGATGTCCGAGATGGGCCCGACGCAGCTCAACATTCCGCGCGACTACTTCTACGGTGAGATCGAGACGGAGATCCCGCAGCCCACCCGCCTCGACCGCGGTCCCGGTGGCGAGACGAGCCTGAACGAGGCGGCGGAACTGCTGGCGCAGGCCGAGTTCCCGGTCATCGTGTCCGGCGGCGGCGTGGTGATGGCCGACGGTGTCGAGGAGTGCAAGGCACTCGCCGAGCGTCTCGGCGCCCCCGTCGTCAACAGCTACCTGCACAACGACTCGTTCCCCGCCAGCCACCCGCTGTGGACCGGACCGCTCGGCTACCAGGGATCCAAGGCCGCGATGAAGCTGATCAGCCAGGCGGACGTGGTGCTCGCCCTCGGTACTCGCCTCGGCCCCTTCGGAACGCTCCCGCAGCACGGCATGGATTACTGGCCGAAGAATGCCAAGATCATCCAGATCGACGCCGACCACAAGATGCTCGGTCTGGTCAAGAAGATCTCCGTCGGAATCTGCGGCGACGCGAAGGCCGCTGCCGTCGCGCTCACCGAGCGGCTCGAGGGCAAGGCCCTCGTCTGCGACGCCAACCGCGCGGCACGCGGCGAGAAGATCGACGCCGAGAAGGCCGCGTGGGAGAAGGAACTCGACGAATGGACGCATGAGCGCGATCCGTTCAGCCTCGACATGATCGCCGAACAGGAAGGCGAGGAGGGCAACTGGCTGCACCCGCGTCAGGTGCTGCGCGAGCTGGAGAAGGCGATGCCGGAAGACGTGATGGTGTCCACGGACATCGGCAACATCAACTCCGTCGCCAACAGCTACCTGCGGTTCGAGAAGCCGCGCAGCTTCCTCGCCCCGATGAGCTTCGGCAACTGCGGTTACGCGCTGCCGACCGTCATCGGCGCGAAGGCGGCGGCACCGGAACGGCCCGCCATCGCCTACGCAGGTGACGGCGCCTGGGGCATGAGCCTGGGCGAGATCATGACGGCTGTCCGGCACGACATCCCGGTCACCGCCGTCGTCTTCCACAACCGGCAGTGGGGTGCGGAGAAGAAGAATCAGGTCGACTTCTACAACCGCCGCTTCGTCGCCGGTGAGCTCGAGAGCGAGTCCTTCGCCGGGATCGCGCAGGCGATGGGCGCCGAGGGCATCGTCGTGGACAAGCTCGAGGAGGTCGGTCCCGCACTGCAGCGCGCGGTCGCCGCACAGATGAACGAGGGCAAGACGACGGTCATCGAGATCATGTGCACCCGCGAACTCGGCGACCCCTTCCGCCGCGACGCGCTGTCGAAGCCGGTTCGCCTGCTCGACAAGTACAAGGACTACGTGTAGTCCGCTCCCTGCGAGCACGTGGCCCCCGGCGCAGACGCCGGGGGCCACGTCCCGTGCCGTCCTGGTACCGACGATTCGACGTCGTCTGGACCTGTCGCTTCACCGCCGCTACCCCCACACTTCTGACGGAGACAACGGCGAACGAAAGCGGTGCAACAGGGTATGGCGGCAACGGTGTGGGATCTGTCGTTGCCTGCCCTCCTCTTCGCGCTCGGCGTCGTGGTGGCCGGCGGTGTCGTCCGCGGTTTCGGTGGTTTCGGTGGCGCGATGGTGTGGGTCGCGGGACTCGTCGTCCTGCTCCCGCCGACGTCGGTGATCCCAACCGTGTTCGTCCTCGAGGTCGTCGCGAGCGCGGCGATGCTGCCCCAGGTGTGGCGGCAGGTGCACTGGAAGTCGTTGCGCTGGTTGTTCGCCGGCACCCTGATCGGTATGCCGCTGGGGATGTGGGCGCTCACGCAGCTGTCCGGTGATCTGGTGCGCGTGCTGCTGGGTGTCGCGATCATCGGCTCCGCCGTCGCCATGGCCGCCGTCCCCGACCGGCAGTCGCTGCCCGGCCCCGGGGTGACCACGGTGACGGGTGTGGCGTCCGGTCTCCTCAACGGCGGCTTCGCGCTCGGTGGCCCGCCCGCCGTCCTGATGTACTTCTCCGCGTCCACCCACGTGGCGGCCGGACGCGCCTCGCTCGTCGTGTTCTTCCTCGTCATCGACGCGTTCGGCGCCGCGGGGTCGGCTGCCGGTGGTCTCCTCACCGTGCCCGTCCTCGCACAGATCGCCCTGTTCACGCCGCTCTGCATGTTCGGCGCCGCCGCGGGGAAATGGCTGTTCGACCGCACCACCGCCCAGCAGGTCCGTCAACGGGTGCTGTGGCTACTCGGCTTCCTCGGCGCCGCCGTCCTCGTGCAGGTGGCGTTGCGGTAGCCCGAGGCCCCGCTCTCGGTAGACCGAGGCGGGGCCACAGCAGCTTTGGTGTCAGGTCGGGGATATTTGCGACATGGCGGCGTTGTCAGGGTATGAACTGCTGTCCTGGTCCTCCGTGTAGATGTCCCGGCCGCGGATTGCGAGCGTGCACAGCGTGCTGACCGCGCCCACCGCAACGATGTATCCCATGATCAGTGAGAGTCCTCCGCTCGCCGAGCCGAGGAGGGATGCGAGCACGAGCGGCGTCAGACCGGATGCGACGATTCCCGACAGCTGGTAGACGACGGAGATTCCGCTGTAGCGGACTCGGGTGGGGAAGAGTTCCGCGAACAGCGAGGACTCGGGGGCGTAGACGATCGGATAGAGGACGCCGAGGACCAGCACGATCGTGATGACGATGACAGCGGTATCTCCGGTGCCGATGAGCACGAAAGCGGGATAGGCTGCAGCCGTGAGAATCACGCTGCCCGCCGCGAACACGTGTCTGCGGTCGTACCGGTCGGCGACCTTTCCGAAGACGGGAATGAAGACGATCATGGTCGCGGCCGCCGCCATCACTGCCAGAAGCAGGGTTTGACGGCTGAGGTGCAGCGTGCCGGTGCCGTAGGCGATCGCAAATACCGCCCACGTATTGAAGGCCACACCCTCGGCCCATCGACTGCCCATTCCCAGCACCATGTTTCGCCGTGACTGCGGGCTCTTGATCAGTTCCAGGGCAGGCACGGTGGCCTTCTCCTCCACCGTCTCGAGCTTGCGGAAGGCCGGGGTCTCCATGACCTTGAGGCGGATGAACAGGCCGACCGCCACCAGGATCGCGCTGAGCATGAAGGCGATCCGCCAACCCCAGTCCAGGAATGCGGCCTCGGAGAGGGCCGAGTTGAGTGCCGCGAAGACACCCGTGCCCAACATCAGGCCGATTGCGAGACCGATCTGCGGCAGGCTTCCGTAGAACCCGCGCTTGCCGCGGGGTGCGTATTCGACGGCCATCAGGACTGCCCCGCCCCATTCGCCGCCGATTGCGACTCCTTGTGCGAGCCGGAGCACCACCAGCAGAATCGGCGCGGCGATTCCGATCGTCGCGTACGTGGGGACCAGTCCGATCAGGCAGGTCGCCACACCCATGATCATCATGGTCGCGACGAGGGTCTTCTTCCGGCCGATGCGGTCGCCGATGTGACCGAAGATCAGACCGCCGAACGGCCGGGCGATGAATCCGATCGCGAACGTGGCGAACGCGAGCAATGTGCCGACGATCGGATCCGAACTGGGGAAGAACAGCTTGTCGAACACCAGGCCGGCGGCGATGCCGTAGAGGAAGAAGTCGTACCACTCCACTGTCGTTCCGACAATGCTCGAGGCTACGACGGTACGGATCTCGGACTTCGACGGTTCCTGGTCGGTGTCTCGCGGAGAAGTCACAACGACTCCCGGAATATGTGTGTGAGGGCGTTCCTCGTCACCGGGCGGGGCACGACCGCCAGCTGACGCGTCTGCTTCATCGTGCCATCCACCAGCGTCGCCAGGTGCTCTTCCCCGTAGCCGAAGCTTCGCAATCCCGAGGGCATTTCGATGTCGGCCATCAGCTCGCTCAGTACGTGCGCGAGCGCGTCCGCTCCATCGGTGGCCGTGAACGTCCGGCCGGAGAGGAGCTCGGCCGCCCGCAGGTGCCTGCCGGGGTCGCTCGGGTAGGTCCATCGGAAAACTGCCGCGGCAGTGGCGGATACGGCCTGCCCGTGCGGCACCATGGGCATTCGAGGATAGCCCTCGGCCTGGTAGTTCTCGACGGCGCCGGCGACCGGGTACGCATTGGCGTGGGGCAGGTGGGTGCCCGCGTTGCCGAACCCTGTTCCGGCGGAGGTCGAGGCCAGCGCCATCTGGTAACGAGCTTCCAGGTCCCGCCCGTTCATCACCGCGCGTCGCAGGTACTTCCCCACCAACGACAGGGCCTGCTCGCACCAGGTGTCACTGATGGGGTTGGAACCGCAGAAGGCGGGGCGCTTCATCGGGTCTTCGGGCGCAGGTTTGGCGTCGAACCGGACGCTGGTGTAGCTCTCGAGCGCGTGAGAGAGCACATCCATCCCGCTCGCAGCGGTGACCTGCGAGGGCAGCGTGACGGTGGTCAGGGGATCGACTATTGCGAGCGTCGGTCGCAACTTGGGATGACTGACTCCGGCCTTCAAGTGCAGGCCGAGGAAGTCGATGACGCAGATCGTCGTCGATTCCGATCCGGTGCCCGCGGTGGTCGGTATGGCAATCAGGGGTTTGAGGGGAAGCCACGGCGCCTTACCTCCGCCGATGGGCGGGGTCACGTAGTCGAGCAGTTCCCCGGGGTGAGTGGTGAGTAGGTTGACAGCCTTCGCGGTGTCGATCGCGGAACCTCCGCCGACTGCGATGTAGGAGTCCCACTCCCGTTCACGGGCGAAAGAGACGGCCTCCTCGATGCTCTGATCTGTGGGTTCCACTGCGACGCCATCGAATACGTCCGACTTGATTCCTGCGGCGATCAGCTGATCGCGAATGCGGTCGGGGATCCCGGTGTTTCGAACGCCCGGGTCGGTGATCACCAAACAGGATTCCGATCCCAGTGCGGACAGCTCGGCGCCGACCTCGTCCAAAGCGCCGATACCGAATTTCAATGGGGGTGCCGCCCAGGTGAAGACGCTCTCGTTCTCGTTCGATCGGTACATCGTTGAGACTCCTTCGCTGTCACAATGTAGGGATAGTCCCCACACTGTGAACCGACGATAGGCCAGCAACGTGGATATGTGAAGTGCCTCACAAGAAGAATTCAAGGGATCCAGCACACAGCGGATCGCGACGCTACGGAACGGCGGCCGCGCCAAACATCCGGGCCGTGGGAGGGCCTCGGGTCAGTGAGACATCGCCCGGTTGACCGGGACGAACTGGGACACTTCCTTCGCCGCCTGGACAATGCGGTCTCCGAGCGTCCGTACCCTCGACTTGGGCATTCGGACAGTGGGGACCTGAATCACCAGCGCTGCCTGCGCGTTCCCGTCCGCGTCCAGAATGGGTGCGCCTACGCAACGCACACCCTCGACGTTCTCCTGCTCGTCGATGCTGTACCCGCGGACCCGGATCTCCCGGAGTTGCTCCGAGAGTTCACCGGGAGTACTCAAGCTGTGCGGAGTGACCTTGGTGAGCGTGGCCGGAAGCGACTTGACGTACGTCTCGGCGTGTGGCGAGAACGCCAGGATCGCCTTGCCCGAAGCCGTCGTGTACAGAGGAAACCGGGCGCCCGTGTGCTGCTCGAACCGCAACGGGAGCGTCGACTGCACCCGCATCATCACCACCGATTCCGGCCCCTGACGGATGGAAAGGTTCACGGATTCCTGGGTCTCGGAATTGAGCTGCTCCAGGATGGGTAGCGCCTTGTCCATGCCGAACCCGCGCTGGGCGGCCTGGCCGAGCAGTACCGTTCCACTGCCGAGGTAGTAGCTGTCGGACATCGGATTCCGCGCTACGAGACCCTCGGCGATCAGGGCCCGGATGAGTCTGTTGGCCGTACCGGACGACAACTGGAGTTCTGCCGCGATAGCACTGCCGGTGAGTTCGTCGGGTGAAGATGCGAGCAACTTGAGCACGGCCAGCGCACGTCCGACGGATTGTGTGCCCGCAGGCAGTTCTTCGCTCACCACGCAATCCCATCTTCGTCCGACCTGCCGGCGAGTCGATGTTACCCGCTCGGCCGATGACCGAGGCGCAGATCTTGTCGCAGTTCGGGCCGGTAGACCGCTATTCCCCCGCGGTGTCGGAGGGCGTGTCGCCCGAATCGCGCTGGAACAGACTCAGACTCGACACCGATCGCTGCAGGCCGTCGAGTGTCCGGGGATCCCAGCCGGTCAGCTGCTGCCAACGGTCGAGCCGGTAGGTGATCGAGTTCGCATGCAGGTGGATGTCCCGTCCGGCCGCGCTGATGGAGAACTCGTTGCGGGCGAACGCCAATACCGCCTCGACGAGGTGCGGATGGTCCGCGGCGACGGCGACACCCGGCTCCAGCAGCGTGGCGAGCTCGTCGCGATGATCCGCCAGGGTGGCGGCAACCCACTCGTCGGCGAAACGGACCACCTCACCGGTAGGCGAGGCCAGATGCAGGACCCGGCGCGCGTCCGTGATGCTCATCGCCGCGCCGGCCAGGCCGGGGCGGCCCAATCCGACTCCGACCGTGGTGCCCGGGTGACCGAGCCGGACCTCGCGGATGATGTCGTCGACCGGTGCGCGCTGGCTCAGGGCGATGATGACGGTGTCGTGCCCGCTGCATTGAGTGGTGCCCGGGATCGTGTCCAGGGTGCGTTGCAACCGTTCGAGCTGCGCTTCCGACCACTCCTCCGCGGCGATGCACACCGCTTGGAACTCGTGCTGCGCGGTGAAACCCAGCGCCTCTGCCAGCTCGCGCACATCGCGGTGGTCGCCGTCGACCGACCTCGCGAGGGCCTCGAAGAACCGGTATCGCACCCCCGCGCGGATGGCCTGTTCGCTTCGGGTCGCGTCGGTGTGTCCGACGGCGACCGCGCTGGTGGCGGTATGGACGAGGTCCCACATCATGCCGCCTGCGCGCAGCAGGTCGGTTGTCGGCTCGGCGGCTGTGGCCACCATCGTGTTCCACAATTCGCGGGACGCGATGTGGTACGTCTCGATGACGTCGGACAGTGGCAATCCCTGCATTGCCCGGCGCCGCCCGAGCTGACGCGAACGCTCGAGGACGTCGTCGGCGAGAGGCTCGCTCTCCGCGAGGGCGCGCAACGTCGCAGCGAGCTGCCGCCTGATGTATCCGCGCTGCTCGTCGATCGGTACGGCGGCGTACGACTGCAACTCGGCGCGGATCTGACCCACTGCTCGGTCGGTTACCGATTCGATCTCCTCCGAGACCTGCCGGCACAGCCGTTGGATCGTGTCTTCACCCACGGACTCGGGCACCCTCTCCCTCGTTTTCCGCACTCCCGTGAAATTCACGAACCGCCGCGACGTTTTCCGGGATTCGCCCATGGCCCGAGGGGAGTGATTCAGCCCACACTAGTGCCAGAGTGCACGTCGACCGGCACCGGACCCAACCCGCGACGCCGGTGGACGCAGTCGGAATAGGAGACAAAACAATCATGTCCAACGAGGCAAAAAGCGCCTTACTCGCGATAGGTGTCCCGTTCGCCGGGGTTCTGGGCGGCATCGTCGCCCTGGCCGGATCCACGGCCACGGTCTTCGGAGTCCCCATCCTGTTCGCGTGGTTGTTCCTGTGGATGCCGCTCACCTCGCTGTGCCTCCATCTCGCCTGGAAGCTATTCGACCGCAAGGACTTCGAAGCCGCCGAGCGCGCCGAATCGGCCGCTACGAGCGCTCGGACGGGAGACCAGTCATGACCGCGGCCTTCTTCACCCTCGTGCTCGTCCTCGCCCTCGGGGCAGGCGTGCTGTCGCGGCGCGGCAGCAAGAAGGAGATCTCCGACTACCTGGTGGGGGGCCGGTCGTTCGGTCCGCTGCTGGTCTTCATCCTGGGAGCGGGCGAGGCGTACAGCATCGGCACCCTGATCGGTTTCCCCGGCGGCGTGTACGCGCACGGGGCGAGCTACGGCGTCTGGTTCATCGGGTACATCCTGCTGGCCTACCCGATCGGATACTTCTTCGCGCCCTATCTCTGGCGGGCGGGCAAGAGATACGGCGCCATGACCCTGCCCGATGTGGCCGGGCGCCACTTCCGGTCGCGTGGGCTGGAATTGACGATCGCCATCGCTTCGGTCGTATTCCTCATCCCGTGGGGCCAGCTTCAGCTCGCCGGACTGCAGATCGCGCTGACCGGTCTGGGTATCTCCATCGACCCAACCGTCGCGGTCTTCGCCGGCGCAGCCCTTGCGCTGCTGTTCCTCATGTTGTCCGGGGTGCGCGCCCCCGCGTTCGTGTCGTACGTCAAGGACACCGCCCTGTTGCTCGGCGCCGTCCTGATCGGACTCGCGGCGGTGATCGAGACGGGTGGCACCGAGAAGCTGTTCGCCGCGGCGGCAGCCAGTGGTGGCGGCTCGGCCTCACACTCCACGGTCACCGGGTCGTCACTGACGTTCGTCCTGACGACGATCGTGTTCCAATCGGTCGGGTTCTTCATCTTCCCGATCATCGTGCAGGCCGTGCTCGCGGCGAAGTCCGAGGCGACGATCAAGCGGGTCGCCAAGTTCAATCCGCTGTACATGCTCATGTACCCGTTCCTCGTCGCTGCCGCCTTCGGGGCGGTCACGCTGCTGCCCACGAAGCTCGAGGGCACGGAATCCGACCAGGTGCTCCTGCAGTTGTCGCGACAACTGTTGCCCGACTGGCTGACCGGCGTCGTCGCAGGCGGCGCGGCCCTCTGCGCGATCGTGGTCCTGTGCGGGGCGGCCCTCGGAATCGGCGCGATCGTGTCGCGCAACATCATTCCCGGGATCCCGGAATCCCGCCAACCGGTCTGGGTGCGTGGAGTCGTCGTGGCGTACCTCGGGATTTCGCTCCTGCTCACCCTCGCGACACCTCAGCTCCTGCTCACCCTGGTCAACACGGCGTACTACGGCGTCACCCAGGCTGCGGTGGTCTTCGCGACGATGGTCTTCGGATGGAAACTGCGACCCGCTGCCCTCGCCATGGGCGTGGTGCTCGGCGACGTCGTGGTGCTGTGGCTGTATCTCGACAAGCACGGCCCGGTGTCCGTGTGGCTCGCCGAGCACGGTGTCAATCTCGGCGCGGCCGCCCTGGTCCTCAACATCCTCTTCGTGGTGTCGACGCGGGTGTTCTGGCCACCCACCGATCCCGTCCGCGGCCTTCGCGCCGACGGCCGAACGTCCGGCACCGCCGCGGGATCCGTGGCCGCACGCAGCGAAGTGGGTGCCTGATGTCCCGGACACTGCTCACCGCCGATTCGATCCACACCCAGGACCCGTCGTCGCCGACGGTCGAGGCGCTGGTTGTCGACGGAGCCGACGTGATCGCCACCGGCACCAGGAAGGACATGGCCGACCGCGCCGGAGTCGGCGCCCGCCGCCTCGACCTGCCCGGGGCCACGGTGATCCCGGGTCTCATCGAATCGCACATCCACCCCACCTACGCCGGCCTCACCGACGGCTGGGCGGACTGCCGGACACCACCGTGCCGGTCGATCGCCGACATCCAGCAGGCGCTGCGTGCCGCGGCCACCGGCAGCGGATGGATCAGGGGGTGGGGTTACGACGACACCCAGATCGCCGAGGAGCGGCATCCGACCCGGACGGATCTCGACGCCGTCAGTACCGATCGTCCGGTCATCGTCCTGCACATCTGCGGGCACTTCGCCGTCGCCAACACCGCCGCACTCGCGGCCGCAGGCATCGACGAATCCACGGTGCCGGTGGACGACCCGCTCTTCCCTCGCGGCGCCGACGGTCGACTGACCGGGATGGCGTGGGAAATCGATGCGGTGGCGAGGCTCACCGCGGCGGTTCCCGCGTTGACCGAGCAGGAGGTCAACGGCGCCTTGCTTCGCAGCCTGCTGTCGGCGCGGTCGCGGGGTATCACCACGATCCACGATCTCGGGGTGGGTCTCTCGGCCGGCGAGCAGGAGCTGACCGCCTACCGCTCGCTGGACGCGTCGGGTGAGCTGCCGGTGCACGTCGTCGGGTTCCTGCGCGGTGACCTGGCGCTCGAGGCCCTCGACGACCGGGGAGTCACGTTCGAGCACGCACCCGCGGCCGGCGCACGCTTCCGGCTGGGCGGCGCGAAGTTCTGGGCCGACGGATCGATCCAGGGGCTGTCCGCCGCACTCCGCACGCCGTACGCATGCGACCCCAGCCATCACGGCGACCTGCTCTACCCTCAGGCGCAGCTCGACGAGATGATCCTGCAGGTGCATCGTGCGGGTGGCCAGGTCGCCGTGCACGCCAACGGCGACGCGGCGGTCGGTGCCGCGATCACCTCGCTGCGGAGGGCACAAGCCACCGACGGCCGGGTGGGACGGCACCGCATCGAACACTGCCAGGTGAGCGCACCGAGCGACCTCGCCGCGATCCGGGAAGCCGAACTCGGGGTGAGTTTCTTCGTCAACCACGTCTTCTACTGGGGCGACCGCCACCGCGACCGGTTCCTCGGTGCCGAGCGTGCCGCCGAAATGGATCCCCTCGCCTGCGCCGACGAGCTGGGGCTGCGATTCGGACTGCATTCGGACTGCCCGATCACCCCGATGGATCCGCTGGCGACCATCAGGACCGCGGTCACCAGGATGACGAGGGGCGGCACGGTGCTCGGCGGAAACCAGCGGATCGGAGTGGATCGCGCGATCCGGGCCATGACCATCGACAGCGCGTACCTGGTCCACGACGAGACCCGTGTCGGCACCTTGACGGCCGGCCGTCGTGCGGACCTGGTGGCGCTCGACGGCAGCCTCGGGGATCTCGCGAACGGCACCACCGAAATACCCCGCCCCACAATGGTCATGATCGACGGAGAGTCGGCGGACATGCGCTGACCCGAACAGCTGAAACGGAACCGGAACCCGCCCCCGCCGATCAGGCGAGGGCGGGTTCCCGCTACCGGCGGAAACTCGCCTGGCACGCCTGGCCGAGGAGGGCGATGCCTTCTTCGATGGAGCGCAGTGGGATCGCCCCGTAGCCGATGCGGAAGTGGTTGCGGGGCGGGACCGGCTGCGTGAAGAAGATGTCGCCCCGTTCGATGAGCACACCGCGGGCTTCCGCCTCGCGCACGAGTACCCGGCAGTCGAGGTTCTCCGGGCCGGTCATCCACAAGCTGACGCCACCGGGCGGATAGGGTTCCTGCGGCCACGGGAGATATTTGTCGACGGCCGCACACAGACGCTCCCATTTGTGTTTCATCTGGGTGCGGTGATGGCGCAGCGCGCGGTGGTACTCCCCGCTGTCGATGAGCATGGCAAGGGCCCGTTGCTGGTGACCCGGGGGATGACGGAGCACGTACCGTCGGGCCTTCCGCAGTTCGCGCACCAGGTCGGCAGGTCCGACGAGGTAGCCCAGACGCAGACCGGGGGCCAGGAACTTCGAGAACGTACCGAGGTACACGGCGTCGCCGCTCGAGTCGAGCGCCTTGAGCGCCGGGCTGGGGCTGCCGTGGTAGCGGAACTCGCTGTCGTAGTCGTCCTCCACGATCACGGTGCCGGACTCCGCGGCGAGCTGCAACAGACGCTGACGACGGTCGATGCCGAGCGTCGCGTTGGTCGGATGGTGATGGCTCGGTGTCAGATACATCAGGTCCGTGCCGCGGAGAGTCTCCGGCGGGCGCAGGCCGCGATCGTCGACGTCGATGCCGTACACCTGGGCGCCCGTGCGCAGGAAGATGTGTCGCGCATCGAGATAGCCGGGGTTTTCGATGGCAACCCGATCCTCGGGTCCGAGCAGCACCCGGCCGACGAGATCCAGGCCCTGCTGGGAACCGACCGTCACCAGAACTTCGTCCGCACTCGCCTCGATGCCGCGCGAGGGCAGCAGATGCTGGCGGATCATGTCGATCAGCATCGGGTCGTCCGCACCGACGCTGTCCTGGAGGCTCGCGTAGGCGTGGGGTTGGTATAGCGCGTCGCGGAGACAGCGCACCCACGCGCGGGCGGGGAAGCTGCGGATGTCGATCTGCCCGGCCAGGAACGGGTACGGGTAGCTGTGCCAGTCGACGTTCTTCTCGATGTGCGGGACGTCGGCGTCGGGGTAGCGCCGGATGCGGGACGACCAGTCGATGCGCGGGATGGTCGCGCGGGCGTCCGTTGCGAGCGTCTCGATCATGTCGGGATTCACGAACATGCCCGAGCGCTGGTGGCTTTGAACGAGTCCCTCGGCGATCAGTTCCTGATACGCCAGGTTGATCGTGTTCCGGGAGATCGCGAGATCGACGGCGAGTTCACGCGAACTCGGAAGGCGGTGTCGTGGATCGAACAGCCCGTTGGCGATGCCGTGCTCGATCGCCCGTCGAACCTGGCGGTAGAGCGGTTCGGCGGAATTGCGGTCGACCTCGATCAGTGTTCTCGGCACGCATCGCCTCCTGTGGATCCAAGAGTGGCCAGAGGTAGGCCGACCCGGCACGCCGAGCAGTTCTCGAACGAGCACTTCTCAGTATGCCGGGCCGGCGGCGAAATCAAACCAGGTTGAGCGCGTCGTCGACGCTGACCGACTCGATCCCGAGTGCCTCACCGACGGCATCGTTCGTCAGGCGCCCGGCGACGGTGCTGACACCGGCGCGGAGTGCGGCATTCTCCCTGGCCGCGCGGGCGAGGCCCTTCTCGGCGATCTGCAGGGTGTACGGCAAGGTCACGTTGGTGAGTGCGTACGTCGACGTGTGGGGCACCGCTCCCGGCATGTTCGCCACGCAGTAGAACACCGAGTCGTGAACCTTGAACGTGGGCTCCGCGTGGGTGGTGGGACGCGAATCCTCGAAGCAACCGCCCTGGTCGATCGCGATGTCGACGAGGACGCTGCCCGGCTTCATCCGTGAGACCAGCGAGTTCGAGATGATCTTCGGTGCCTTGGCGCCCGGGACGAGCACGGCACCGATGACGAGGTCGGCCTGCATGACTTCCTGCTCGATCGAGTAGGAGTTCGCGGCGAGGGTGCGGATCCGGCCCTGGTACATCCGGTCGGCAGCGCGCAACTTGTCGACGTTCTTGTCGAACAGGACGACGTCGGCCCAGGTGCCTGCGGCGACGGCGACGGCGTTCATGCCCGATACACCCGCACCGATCACGACGACGCGAGCCGGCAACACACCGGACACGCCGCCGATCAGTACGCCGCGGCCACCCTCCGGTCGCATGAGTGCCTGCGCACCGACGAGCGGTGCGAGCCGGCCGGCGACCTCACTCATCGGGAACAGCAGGGGCAGCGAACCGTCGGGAAGCTGAACGGTCTCGTACGCAACGGAATTGGTACCGGCGGCGAGCAGTGCCCGGGTGCACTCTTCACCCGCAGCGAGGTGCAGGTAGGTGAACAACGTGAGGTCCGAACGCATCCGGTGGTATTCCTCGGCGATGGGCTCCTTGACCTTGAGCAGCAGTTCCGCGCTCTGCCACACCGCATCGGCGGAGTCGAGGATCTTCGCGCCGGCGGCACCGTAGGCGTCGTCACCGATCGACGAGCCTTCCCCCGCACCGCGTTCCACGAACACGTCGTGCCCGTGGGCGACCATTTCGTGGACACCGGCGGGAGTGGCCGCCACCCGGTACTCGTGGTTCTTGACTTCCTTGGGGATACCGATCCTCATCTGAGACCTCCGTTAGCTGGGGCTGTTCGCCGCTCCGACCACATGTCGTGGTGCCCGAGCGATACCGAAGTCTGGATCACTCTGGCATGGGACCAGAAGGACCAGTTGAGCGCCGTCTACGGGGACCAGACTGGACCCATCGAATACCGCTCTTCTGGCCCTGACCTGCGGTCTGCCCCGTCGGTATGTTGTGGATCACAGCCATTCGACAACGAAGGAGATGGTCGTGGACGTCACCGAATTGCGAGCACGGGCCCGCCGGCACCTCGGACCTCATTTCACCCGCAAGGACACCTGGGAAAGCGACTTCCCGGTGTTCGTTCGTGGCGAGGGAAGCTATCTGATCGACACCGAGGGGGACCGTTTCCTCGACGGTCTGGCAGGCCTGTTCTGCGTGAACATCGGTCACGGCCGCGACGACATCGCCAAGGCGGCGAGCGAGCAGATCGGGACGCTGGCGTACGCCTCCAACTGGGGCAGCGCCCACATTCCCGCGATCGAGGCGTCCGCGCTCATCGCCGACCTGGCGCCCGGTGATCTCGGGACGACCTTCTTCGTCAACTCGGGTTCCGAGGCCGTGGAGACGGCCGTCAAATTCGCCCGGCAGTACCACCGCAGCCAGGGCAACCCGCAGCGCACCAAGATCATCAGCCGCGAGATGGCGTATCACGGAACCACTCTCGGCGCCCTCTCGGTGACACAGCTGCCCAAGATCAAAGATCCGTTCGGACCGCTGCTGCCCGGGGTCCGCTCCGTACCCAACACCCTCGGTTACCTCGGCGACTGCGGCCCGGCGAACGAGCTCGACTGCATCGCCGCGATCGAAGCCGTCATCGAGGAAGAGGGCGCCGAGACCATCGCCGCCGTGTTCGCCGAGCCGGTTCAGAACGGGCGCGGCGCCCTCGTCCCGCCGGACGGATACTGGGCCGCGCTGCGCGCGCTGTGCGACAAGCACGGGATCCTGCTGGTCTCCGACGAGGTGATCTGCTCGTTCGGCCGCCTCGGACACTGGTTCGGGCACGGGCTGACCGGTGTGGTTCCCGACATGATCACGTTCGCGAAGGGCTCCACGTCCGGATACGCGCCGCTCGGCGGCCTGATCGTGCGTGAGCAGCTGGTTCGCGAGCTCTACGACTCACCCAAGGGCGGCGTGTTCACGCACGGCGCGACGTGGGGCGGACACCCGGTGTCGACTGCGGTGGCGGTCGCGAACATCACCGCGATGCGCGACGAGAACGTGCTGGGCAACGTCTCCGCGCGCGGCCCGAAGTTGCGGTCGGCACTCGACTCGCTGATGAGCTCGCACCGCTGCGTCAAGGACGTGCGCGGCACCGGCTTCTTCTACGCGATCGAATTGATGGCCGACAGCGACAGCGGCCGGGAGTTCACCGAGCAGGAGTCGCTGACGGTGTTGCGCAAGGTGCTGCCGGAGGCGTTCGCCCGCACCAAGGTGATCCTCCGCGGCGACGACCGCGGTGCCACGATGCTGATGATCTCGCCGCCACTCGTCGCCGACGACGAGGTGCTCTCGGAACTGCTCCACGGAATCGACAGCATGCTCACCGACATCGAAAAGGCAATCCAGCCGTAGGGAACGATACGTTCCCCGATTTTCCAGCGGGTGGCGGTCGTCGAGATCGACGACCGCCACCCCTCTTCGTAGTGATGGGAG
>NZ_JAAOQS010000144.1:0-20117 GCF_011603105.1 Rhodococcus sp. A14
GGGAATTACGTGACGGCGGGGTGGGGAATTATGTGACGGACAAACCCCTCAATCTGGGGAATTACATGACCGCTGACATCTGGAGGTCCAGTTCTGCGACCCGGGCACGACCTCGACCGCCGATCCGGCCCGTCCTGGCCTACCTCGATGAGGTGACGGCCGTGGCGGAAGCGGGATGCGTGCCGTCGCTTCTCGAGCTCGAGAGTTACCGTCCCCTGGTTGGTTGACCTCCGCACAGGACGACTTCGTTCTCGTCGGGGACGTTCCGTGTTCGGCGTCCGTAGACCAGTGTTTCGAGGAGAAGATGCGGGCGCAGTTGTGGGGCGGTCAGGACGGGTGTGATCGGGGAATCCTGTCGGCCACTACGGATCGCTCGTGGTCGACCTGCCAAGCACTACACGATTACGGGTTCGTGACGGTGGGCTCGCCGGAACGTGCGCGGGGTAGCCGGGCGATCGCGGTGGCGACGATGGCCAGCGCGGCGGCCGCCAGCGCGGCGATGGCGGCGGGCTGTGAGGTGGAACCGTCGCCGGTGGTCCGCGCGACGGCGATCCATACGAGCCCCCAGACGATGGCTGCTGTGACGGTGAAGCGTCCGTGACCGGCGACGGCAAGGACCACGGCGACCACGGCGACTACGGTGAGGACGAGCACGGCCCAGGTATCGGCCCCGAGAGCGAACGGATCGATCTCGGCGGCGGCCAGCGCGGCAGCGATGTTGGCGACCACCGCGACACACACCCAGCCGAGGTACACGAACGCGGTGGCGTCGACCACGATCGCCTCGACACGACTGGACGGCTTCGTGTTGGTCAGGATGTCGAACACGACGACCAGCATTGCGAGTAACGCGAGAATGGTCAGGACGCTGAGCGACAGTTGTTCGAACTGCACGCAGGCTATCCATGCCGCGTTCAGGATCATCGCCGCGGCGAGCCACCACCCGGCGCGGCGTTGCCGAGGATCGGTGCGGTGCGCGGGCAGTGCCTGCCAGATCGCGAGCGCGAGGAACCCGAGGTAGATCAGGGTCCAGATGGAGAAGGCGGGCCCGCCGGGGGCCACTGCGGTGGCGTCGGTGGCGAGGGCGCCGTCGGCGACCTGGGAGATCGGGGTTCCCACCAGCGCCCCTGAGCCGATGATCGAACCCACGACCGCCACCACCGCGGAGAGGATCACGACGAGCACACGGGCACCGTCGTGCGGAGATGATTCGATCGATCCGCTCATGGTCACTCCTTTGCGGGAGAACGTCCCTTGTCGAGGATAGGGACTTCAGGAGTGCCGTCTGCCGGTTCGCAGAGAGACGTTCACAGGTTCCGGAGGCGGAGCCGTGACGGGGGGATCGATGTCACCGCGCACGTGTTCGTCACGTGCACGAGCAGGGAGAGCGGTGGTGGTGTGGTGCCGGAGCGTGTGTGGCGTCGCGGTGGCGGGCTGGGACGCGGGTGCGTCGGGTGTGGCGGGTGCGCTCGTTTTCGGACATGCCACCCCAGATGCCGTATGCCTCGGTGGCGGTGAGAGCGTGGGCTCGGCACTGAGCGAGTACGGGGCAGTCCTGGCAGATCTGTTTGGCGGCGCGCTCACGTCGGGCGCGGTCGTGGCCGCGTTCACCGTCGGGGGAGAAGAACAGGTTGGTGTCGGTGCCGCGGCAGGACGCGCGGTGCTGCCAGTCCCGGTCGGGGGAGTGGCGGAAATGATCAGGCACAGCGGGATGGGTCGCTTTCGGAGTGGAGCGGAGGGCCAAATCTGTCGGCAAGGGCGGTCGCGCGGGTGTGGCTGGCGGACGTGGGTTTGTTGCCGCGGTATGCCAGGCGGATCGGTGTGGGTTGGCGTGGCCTCCCGGGAAACAACCACGCGTCGTTCATTTCATCCGAAGGTGTTGTGCGACATGACCCCTCGACACATCGCGGTGTCACTTCTGATGCCCGGGAGGCGGCAGTCGGGTAGCGGCAGCGACAGACCTGGGTCCGGGACTATGATCGGTGCGGCACCACGTCCGCAGGGCGTGTCGGTGCATTTGATGCCTGGGCTCGACATCGGTGGGACCGGGACGAACCCGGATGATCCACACTCGGTCACCTCTAACGAGGTTGTAAACGGTGTGCAATTGATGGTAGCGACATGGCGAACGATACCGAAGCGTATCGCTCGAAAGTAACTGTCATCACATCCGCCGTCTCGTTCGCGAGCGTCGTCGGCGACCGGCGTGGGCGCCTGATCCGCCACGTCCGGGATCGAGATGTTGCCTGACTGGCCGGACGGTAATCCGGCGCTTCTCCGGCGGTGTTCGAGGGCAGACATCCGGCGACGGCGTCGGTGGATACCCGACGAGAGGGCTTCGGGCGGGTCGGCGTGAGCGGCATCGACGGTCGAAAAGATCGCCCGCGATGAACCCGGCCGCCGCGAGGACTCGATCGGTGTAGGCCGGGGGCCTCGCCAGCGTCGAGGTCCACCAGGACGACCTGGCGCTTCGGACAATCTTCTGAAGGGTACGCGCTGTCGCAAGCCCGATCCCGCCGCGGCCTTCTGTGACGATCGTGGTGTTCACGCCTGTCTCCTCACGTTCAGATGGACGCCGGAACTCCGGTGCGCCCGACCTGCGCGACGGCAACATGAGCGGTCGAGCGTCCTTCGTGAAACTCTTCGAGCGTTGTTGTGTTGCAGCAGAGGTAGAGGGTGTCGAGGTTCTCTCCGCCGAATGCGCACGCCACTGCCCACGTGTCGGTGACCTCGACCTTATCGGTGATCTGGCCGCCTTCGACGACCCGATAGAAGCCACTGTCGGCGCCGAGGGTCAACGCGTTCCCGAACCAGAGGCCGCCGTCACTATCCAGGGCGATGCCATCGGGATGAAACGATTCGTCGAGCTGCGCCCATACTCGGTGGTTGGTCAGACCGCCATCTTCCGCCATGTCGAACGCGCTGATGCGGTGCGGGAAGGTTTCCGCGACCAGCAGGGTGCCATGGGGGGTACGTGCGCAGCCGTTGGGGAAGATCAGATCTCCAGGAACCTGCGAGACGCTGCCGTCGGCCCGGATGTGGACGAGGTGAGTCGGCTTCGGATCCTCTTCACCGAGCGCGAATCCGAAATTGCCGGCATAAGCGTCGCCCGCCGGTGACACATACAGGTCGTTGCCGATCCCTCCAGCCAGTGCGCTGAAGTCGGCATACTGCTCGAGCTTGCCGCCGGCGGTGATGCGATACACCGACCGCTCGTTCTGCGAGACGACAAGGGGGGTCCCGTCGGGTAGGAAACCGAGTCCGGACGGTCGGCCGGGCACTTTGGTTATCGGCGTTGCGGTGCCGTCCTCGGCGAAGGTGAGCACCTGTTCGCTGAAGAAGTCGCTGGCCCAGAATTTTCCGTCATGCCAGCGAGGTGCCTCGAGAAACTGATGCCCGGTCGAGAATACTGTGGGTTGGTAGGTAGCCATCGCGTGAACTCCTTAGTCCGTGCGGGTTGAGGTACTGGGTGATTGTCACTCGGCTGTCAGGAATTGGGTCCCGAGCCAGGATTCACACTGGGGCACGGCTTCGTCCTGGAAATGGGCAACCAGTGCATAGCTGGCGTTGTTCGGTCGCTTTCCGAGGTCGATACCGTGTCGGACATTGCGCGCGTACGGTATTTGGTCGACGAAAAATCTGAAATCCTTTTGGAATTCGTCGATTTCACTGGTCGAGATGGACGGCTTGAAGGTGAATGTCACGACATGTATGAGCATGTCTACCCTCGGGTTCCGATCGGGGTGGCTGGTCAGGTGAGATCAGACGAGTTCGAACTGCTCCTGATATCCACCGGCAGCAGCCTTCTCGAGGATCTCGAGGTATACCGAAAGACCGCCGGGATACATGAGCATTTCGACGGTTTTGCCGGGCACGTTGGCGCCCATGTACCAAGACTTGGCCAGCGGGAACAGGGTGGCCGAGGTCAGCTCTGCGATATGCGCACCCCAATATTGCTGGGCTTCCGGCTTGGCCTCGATACGGGTGTAGCCGTTGTTCCGCATGTGCTCGACGATCTGGATCAGATGTTCGCCTTCAAGTTCGGCGCATGTCGGACCATTGCAGAATGCGTTCGGGCTCTGGGGTCCGTAGACGTACAGGAGATTCGGGAAGCCTACTGTCGCCTTGCCGAGTGCTGTCCGGCTGCCGCCGCGGAACACCTCCTCGAAGGTCTCATTTCTGGTGCCGCGAATATCGATGGCAGTCAAGCCTCCGGTGACCGAGTCGAAGCCGGTGGCCAGCACGATGACATCGACTTCGTGTCGGGTACCGTCCGCGGTGACGATGGCGTCACTGGCGACCTCCCGGATCGGATTGGCAGAGGTATCGACGAGCTCGACATTGTCACGGCACAGGCTCTCGAAGTAGTTCTGCTCCAGGGAGACACGCTTGACGCCCCATGGATGGATCGGCTCGGTCGGTGCAAGCAGTTCCACCAGCTCCGGCCGGGTGATACGTTGACGTGTCTTGTCCCGCCAGAACGCGTACAGGATGTCGTTGTCGTCCTTGTCGAACAGGACATTCAGGAAGCCACCCAGCCAGGGCTGCAGTCCACCGTTGGTCCAGAGTTCCTCGAGTATTTCGTTGCGCCGTTCCTCGGTCAGATCCTGGATGTTCTCTTTGAGGAAGTCATAATCGAAACCGGCCCAGGTGTTCTTGCGATTGGCGAATCGCTCCGGGTAGGTCTTCTTCATCTCGGCATTGTCCGCCTCACCAAGCGCCCGCTGATTCATCGGAAGCGCGGTGTTGGGGGTGCGCTGGAACACCGTCAGATGATCTGCGACCTTCGAGGCCTCCTGGATTACCTGGATGCCGCTGGCTCCGGTGCCGATGACGGCGACCCGCTTGCCCGCAAGGTCGTAGCCCTCCAGTGGCCAGCGTGCTGTGTGGAAGCAGTCGCCCGCGAACTTTTCGAGGCCAGGGATGTTGGGGAAGAGGGGCTTGGAGCCGGCACCGAGACACATGATCACGAACCGCGCCTGGGTGGTGAATTCCTCACCGGTGCGCTCGTTGCGGGAAACCAATGTCCACGTATGGGTTTCTTCGTCGAATCGGCCTGCCAGGACGCGGGTCTCGTAGCGGACGTCTTTGCTCAGGTCGAGCTTCTCGTCGACGTATTCGAAGTAGCGAACCAGCTCGTCACGACCGGGGTACATCTCGCTCCAGTTCCAGTCGCGCCAGAGCTCTTCACGTGAGAACTGGTAGACCGGCGCCCAGGTATCGACGCGTGCACCTGGATAGGAATTCCAATGCCAGACGCCGCCGAGTCCGGTGCCGGCCTCGTAGATCTTGACGTTGTAGCCGAGGGTGCGCAGCCGGTCGAGCTGGTAGACGCCGGAGAAGCCGCCGCCGATGACGAGGACGTCGAGCTCCTCGAGGAGTGTGGTGTTCACGGGATTTCCTTTCGGAAGGGGTACGAGGGAGATGGGGGAGTGCGATCAGACAGCGTTGTCGGAGGTCAGAGCGACTCGGATTCGGTCACGCAGGACGAACTTTTGGATCTTGCCTGTCGCCGTCCGCGGTAGTTGTTCGACGACTTCGAGCCGCTCGGGCAGCTTCTGGGTAGCCATCCGATGTTCGCGCAGGAACGACGTGAGCTCGTCCAGCGCAGGTGGATGCGCCTGGTCGCTCGGTACCACATAGGCGCAGATGCGTTCGACCATGATCGGGTCGGGCATGCCGACCACCGCGATGTCGGCAATACCGGGATATTCGAAGAGCAGGTCTTCGATCTCCTTGGCGGAAATGTTCTCCCCGCCCCGGACGATGATGTCCTTACGCCGACCGGTGATCTGGATGTACCCGTCCTCGTCGATCACCGCCAGATCACCGGTCCGAAACCAGCCATCCGAGGCGAAGGCATCCGCATTGAGTCTCGAATCGAGGTATCCGGTGAACAGGTCAGGGCCGCGAACCTGCAGGTCGCCGACCGCGCCCGGGGGGACCGGAGTGTCGTGCTCATCGACAGTCCTCGCTTCTGCGGACCCGATAGGACGCCCGTCTGTGGTGGCGCGCTTGTCCAGCGGATCGCTCGCGTTTCCGCCGGACAGAGTCGGGAACTCGGTCGATCCGTAGATGCGGGTCGCGGTGCAGCCCAGCCGCTCCTCGGCCTGCCGGATCAGTTCGGGGGGTACGTCGGCGCCACCGCAACCAAAAACCCGCAGGGCGATGTCGTACTCGGCGCGATCCGGGTGGTGTACCAGTCCGTGCAAGAAGGGTGTGGCACCGATGACGAACGTGCAGCGTCGGCGTTGCAGCAACTCCAGGCCGGCGCCGGGGTCCCAGATATCTTGGAACACGACATGGCTGCCGAGTATGAACGGCAACTGCAGTCCGTACAGAATGCCGGTGATGTGACCGACCGGTGAGGGCATGTACACGATGTCCTCGCCGGTCAGATCGAAGAGTTCGATGATGCTCCGGTTCTCGTAATCCAGGCTTTCGTGGGTGTGTAGAGCACCCTTCGGATCGGAGGTGGTTCCGGATGTGTACAGAAGCAATGCGACATCGGTGCTGGCGTGCTCGACGGGATTGTCGAGTGGAGTTGCGCCCGAGAGGAGGTGGTCGAACTCGTTGTCGGAACCGCGAACGGTGATCACATGCTCGAGGTCGGGAAGCGTGGGCGCCAGCTCGTCGAACATCCCGCGGTGGTCGAAGGTGCGGAACATGCCGGGCACAAACGCGATACGCGCTCGCGATTGCTTCAGAATGAACTGCACTTCGCGATGTCGATAGATCGGGATGATCGGGGTGGAGACGGCGCCGATCCGCAGCGCACCGTGATGTACGACGATCGCTTCAAGCCAGTTCGGCAACTGCCAGACCACCGAGTCGCCCGGCCGGATCCCACGCTCGAGTAGCACGCCGGCCAACCGGCGGATCATGGCGTCGAGTTCGGCATAACTGACCTGACGATCGCCATCGACCACAGCCAGCCGATCGGGGTGATGGTGTGCATACTCGGCCAAAGCAGAATCGATCGTGCTGTGGCTCCACTCGCCGCTGGTGAGGTAGCGGTCGCGGCGCGCGGAATCGGTTTGAGTTGCGGTGATCATCGGTCGACTCCGTCGGTCAGGCGCCGCGAACCGATGAGTGCGTGGAGTTCGTGCTCGTCCCCATACCAGGTCCGCAGGGCGAGGACGCGGCGGTAGTACCAGTGTAGGTCGTATTCGGTGGTGAAGCCGATCCCGCCATGCAACTGCAAGGCGTCCTCGACCACCTGTCGTCCGGCGCCGGCGGCATAGGCCTTGGCCGTCCACGTTGCCATCTCGATGTCGAAATCAACCTCAGCAGAGGCTATATCGGAAACCGTTGCCTCGCAGAGCGCCTCCATCGAGATGACCGCCTGTGCCATCGACGCCGCAATGTGTTTCACGGCTTGGAAGGATCCGACGGGCTTGCCGAATTGCTGGCGCTGCGCGACGTACTCGACAGTTTTCTCGAGCATACGGCGGGCGATACCACTGATTTCGCACGCGGTGAGAAGCCGGAACCATGCCCGGATCTGTCGTAGGAGTGTGGCCGCTTCGATTCCGGTGGCGAGGATCTCGGCGTCGGTGACAGTTCGCGATGCGATCTCCAGGCGCACGTAATGCGATGTGGGATCAGAACTGGTGATCGGCGTGAGCGCCAGCGCCGGGTCACTGCCCGGTAGGAGCAGCAGCGCCGGTCCGTCCGGGCCGTCGACTGCCAGTACCAGCGAGTCGGCCTCGGCGCCGAAGCGTACGAGTTCGATCGTTCCCTGGATCTGCCCCGATTCCATGTGCACGGAACCGATCGAGGATGCCCAGTCGAGGGTGACGGCAGGGTCGGCGAAGGCGACGAGCGAACCTTCGGGAATGTCGAGGTACGCCGGCAGGATCAGTTGCTCGACCAGGGGGCCGGGTACGAGCCGATCACCGACCAAGGCGATCAGACCGGCGACCGCGGTCAGGTCGATTCCTAGACCACCGCGGTTTTCGGGGCGGGTCAGCTCGAACCAGCCGAGGTCGTCGAGTTCGGCCATCAGATCCGGGTCCCAGCCGCCGCCGCTGAGCAGGGCATGACGGTAGTCGGATGTGACACGGCGGTCAAAGAATTCGCGGATCGGGGTGACGAGGTCCACGTCAGGTGCGGTGAGACTCATCATCAGCTCCTGGGTAGGCCGAGCAGCCGCTCGGCAACGATGTTGCGTTGGATCTGTGATGTACCGCCGTAGATCGATGCGGCACGCGAGAAGTAGTGATCGTGAATCAACTGCGCGGCGTTCAGTCCGAGAGGTTGTGATTCGGTGTCGAGGCGGAACGGTCCGAGGAGATCGGCGAGGGCGCGACCGACTACCTGCTCTGCGTCGTTGAGGACGAGCTTGTCGATCGAGTCGAGCGGATGTGGTCCCTCTTCGTCGATCAGGCGTTGCACAGTTCGGCGAATCTGAGCATCCAATACCCGCAGCGCCACGTGTGACTCTCCGATGGCGGTGCTGATCCGACGATTGGTCTTCGATTCCGGGGAGGTGCCTCGTAGTCCGTCGATCGTCTTCTCGACACCCCAGCCGATCTCCACCTGTCGGCGCATTGCATAGTTGCCACGTTCCTGAGACAGGGTGTCGAGGGCAATTCGCCAGCCGTTGTTTTCCTTGCCGACCAGGTTGCCGACCGGGACTTCGACGTTGTCGAAGAAGACCTCGCAGAATTCGGCATCGCCTGTCATCTGGACGAGTGGACGGACGGTGATTCCGGGGGAACTCATGTCGACGATGAGGTAGGAGATGCCGGCGTGCTTGGGTTCGGCGTCGGGGTCGGTGCGGCACAGCAGTGCGCACCAACTGGCCTGATTGCCCCAACTGGTCCAGACCTTCTGTCCGTTGACGACGTACTTGTCCCCGTGGCGAAGAGCGCGGGTCCGCAGTGATGCGAGGTCGGAGCCGGCAGAGGGTTCGGAGAACCCCTGACACCAGATGTCTTCGCCGGCGAGCAGCGGCGGCAGAAAACGGGAGCGCTGCTCGGGCGAACCGTACCGGTGGATCGAGGGGCCGACCACATCGAGGCCGATCAATCCGATCGGGGCGGGTGCATGAGCGCGCGCCAGCTCCTCGGAGAAGACTTGCTGGTGCCGCGCGGTGAGGCCACGTCCGCCGGCTTCACGTGACCATCCCAGCCCCATCCATCCGGCATCGAATAGTGTGCGCTGCCATCGACGAAGGACGTTGAACCGTTCCTCCAGCTCCAACGGCACGGTGGGGATCTCTGTTTCGGCAAGCCACCTCCGAGCCTCGCGCCGCAGATCGGCGATCTCGGTGATCTGCTCGACCGGCACAGGTGAAACAGCATTCATCTCATGCTCCCGTGTAGGCCGGTGCGCGATGCTCGAAGAATGCTGCTACGGCCTCTTTGGCGTCTGAGTAGGCGGACAACTCGCCGGAAAGACCCTGCTCGAACTCGTAGCCGCCCTTGAGGTCCTGGTATTCGATCGCATTGAGGCTGCGCTTGGCGAACCGCAACGTGACCGGGGAGTGCCGGACCATCTTGGCCGCCACATCGTAGGCTACGTCGAGTAGCTGATCGGGATCGACGACTTTCAAGACGCCGCCCTGCTGCGCGAGTTCCTCGGCAGACAGCGGTTCGCCGGTGAGGTGCAGATAGCGGACCAACTGCTGCGGTACCAGGCGTGAGGCATGTTTGGCGCCGCCCATCACACCGACGTTGACCTCGGGAAGCGTGAATGTGGCGCCCTTGGCTGCCACGACCAGATCACACGACGCTGCCAGGGCCAATCCGGTGCCCACGGCCACTCCGTGGACAGCTGCGATCACCGGCAACGGGCAATCGTAGATCGACCAGAACGCTTCACGGACCGCAAGCATGCGCTCACCGGCGTTTTCCGGCGTCATCGTCTGGAATTCGGTGAGATCGTTGCCGCCGCAGAAGTGCTTGCCGGCGCCGGTCAAGACGATCGCCCGAGCCTCGGGGAGGTACTCCTCCGTGTGGGTGAAGAACCACTTGATCTCTGCGTACATCTCCCGGGTGACCGCGTTGACCGGCGGGCGGGTAAGCCAGACCGTGCCTACCTTCTGATCGGTCTTCCATTGCAGAAATTGCAGATCCTTCATCGAAGTTCCTTTGTTCGAACGGGCGTAAGCAGAAGCTGTGACCGGCCGGGTGCGGATGGTCGCCTCCGTGAGGCGGCATGTCCTTGATCCCTAGTGGTTCGCTTCACCAAACTGGTGTGCTGCTGCTCACATTAGTAGGCCCCACTCCGTAGATATGTCAATAGCTCGTATCTGAAAATGTGAAACTGCTCAGAGCCGGAGAGCTCAGAGGATGCATGGTTGATCTTTCGTTCATTCGGAAGCATATGACCTGTTGAGGCCCCAAAGATCAAGCAAGAAGAGCTGCCGATCCGCGAGTGAACCGCGGCAGTGCGCGAGGGGCGCTTCGCTGAGTGTTGAGCCGAAAATGTCAGGTGAACGTATCTTTCATCGAATCAAGCAGGTAGCATCATGTAACGGAAATTGTCCATGACTCTTATCGCAAATTGTGTGTACTGTTCGGACTGTGGCCGTAGTGGAGACTTCACCTACGCTCGGGCGCAGTGCGCCTGCGCCGCCCCGCGTGGGAGGAGGCGTTGTGTCCGATCGGCCCTCGAACGGCGGCAGTGCGGGATACTCCGGGGGACCGTCCGCCGCCGGTATATCGTCAGAAGGCTGTATTACACGGCTGCGCCGCCAGTCCGGACATCGTGTCCATCCCATATGGGCCTCGAGGAGGAAAGGGGCGTCGTGACCGCATCGCAAACTGTGAAGGCGTCCACTGCCACGCGCCGGCGACCCCGTGACCGGCGTGCGCAGATACTCCACAACGCCAGTGAACTGTTCACGAAATACGGGTTTCACGCCGTGCGGATGGAAGACATCGCTGAGGCAACCGACGTCACCGCACGGGCGATCTACCGGCACTTCGCCAACAAGCAGGATCTACTGTCGCAGGTGGTCCTCGAAGACCAGGACCGACTGCTCATGGCAGCCCAATCCGCCGAGCGCTCCGAAACCGGCGTCTGCAGCTTAGAGGAGTTATTGACGCGGATGGTCGAGGCATCACTGGAGAGCCTTCGACTCGGCCCCCTATGGCAGCGAGAAGCACGGCACCTCACCGCCGATGACTTCGAGCGAGTGCGCGAGGGTACTCGTCGCATCGGAGGCGCGGTGCGAAGGGCCATTGAAAAAGCCGATCCCTCCAAGAGCAGATTCGGTGCCGACGTACGCGCGTGGATGGCGGTGAGCATCATCACCAGCCCAGGGCACTACGACCGGTCACTGTCACAGCGTCGCCTGTCCCCACTGCTGGTGTCTGCTGCGTTGGCAGCCATCAATACCCCCGAATGCGCGTCAGCGTCACCCGAGTCCCGCGATGCGCCAGCGGCGGAGGCTCCAGTCGCAAATGAACGACCAGGTACATCACGTCGCGAACAGATCATCGCAGCAGCGGCGCGCGCGTTCCGGGAGCGCGGTTTCGGTGGAGTCAGCCTCGACGAGTTCGGCATCGCAGGCCCTGCCGTCTACAGGTACTTCGACAGCAAGGCCGACATCCTTTCCGCCTTGATCATCCGAGTACAGGAATGGATGGCCCTGGAGAGCTCCAGGGCCATGCATCACAGCGCCTCCGATGAACAGGTCATCGAAGGCCTCGTGAGAGGTTATGTTCGTATCGCAACCGAAGCCACGGATCTGCTCGCGGTTTCAGTTACCGAAGCCCTCAACCTCCCCGCTAGTGCTGCCGAGCGTGATCGGCGAATCCGCCAGGACGACCTCGCCGAATGGGTCAAATGGCTACGAACCTCACGTTCAGAAGTCACGGAGGCAGACGCACTCGCGCTGGTGAATGCGGTTCGCACAGCACTCAACGATCTTGTCCGTATTCCGCACCTTTCACGACACGCCGAGCTCCCCGACGAGCTTGTTGCGTGCTCGATGAATGCTCTTCTAAATACCCCGATGCCATCGGCACGATCGGGTCGGCGGCGTGACGAATAACCATGGTTGGCTAAAGACCGTCATTCGCAGGAGTCGCAACCGTCGCGTGGAAGCGTGCTTCGCGAACTTGCCATCGAGTGCACCGGTGCCCGACAGTCCGCTCCACCAAGGCCCCGAAAACGACTCAGGCCGTTGGCGAGCTGCAGGCGCTCGAGGCGGCAGGCATGCGCAGTCGGATCACTTGTGTGGCGCGAGGCGTCAACGGCGTTCTCACAGCGGTTCGGGCCGGGCTCGGCATCGCGGTGTTCGCGCGGTCACTGCTGTCCTCGGACATTGTGGAGTTGCCCGCCTCGACCGGGCTTCCGGCGCTGCCTGCTCTCGACCTGGTATTACTGCCCAATCCTCGTGCGCCGGAGCAGCCGGCGGCCGCGCTGACCTCAGCGATCCTCTCGAGCGGCGTGCCCCTGAAGCCAGAACCCTCGAGCTGAAGGTATGGGCGTGCTGAGGGCACGATTCAGCCGACGCCAGCAATATTCTGTGAGCACATTGCCGTGAGGTGAGTTCCGAGACTAGCGACTGTTTCTGGTTGCCGAAAACGTTGAACCAACGGGTGGAGCGGCGGGGTGTGGCTGGCTCCGGCTCGAAATGGAACGATCCTGTGACGATCATTGCAGCAACGGAACCGAAAGGTACTGGGCCAGAAGGCTGTGGCGGCGTACGGTGAAAACTTGTCGCCGTACTTAGGAGCGTCGTGACCGCCGACAGCAGTCCCCGTCACCGCATCACATTCGTGGTCCTGTCCGTGTCAGTTCTTGTGTTCGCGCTCTTGCAATCCTTCGTATTGCCCGTACTGAGCGAGATCAAATCAGAGCTACACACCGACCAGGCCACAGTGACGTGGGTTCTCACTGCATATTTGCTATCCGCCTCGGTGTGCACACCAATCGTCGGCCGCATCGGCGACAAGGTCGGCAAGAAGCGGATGCTGGTCGTTGCTCTGCTCGCACTTTCGGGGGGATCGTAGGCGAACCTGCTGACCTTGACCGCTCCCGAGTTGACGGTCCTCGTCGGCGGCCTGCGGGTGCTGGGCGCGAACTACAACACCAGGTCGGAGGAGGGTGTTTTCACCTCGAAGCCGGGAACGCTGACCAACGACTTCTTCGCGAACCTGATCGACCTGGGAACGACATGGGCGCCGAGGTCCACGGACTCGCAGATCTACGAGGGCCGCGACCGCGTCACCGGTGAGGTGAAGTGGACCGGAACCCGCGTCGACCTCGGGTTCGGGTCGAACTCCGAACTGCGCGCTCTCGCAGAGGTGTACGCCTCCGACGACGCACAGCAGAAGTTCGTGCGAGACTTCGTCTCCGCCTGGGACAAGGTGATGAACCTCGACCGATTCGAAATCGCCTGACGCAGACCCAGCTGGGTGACCGGCAATCTGGATCGCCCCGTAGACGGCGGGCATCCCGCGAGGATCGGCTCGCGGGATGCCCGCTCTCCCGATCTCCCACAGACTACTTCGAGGTCACAAGATAGGCTGTGGGAGCAAAGGATCAGAGTTGTGACCGACTCCGCGGTAGCCATCGCCCGGGTCCGTCGAGCAGAAGGTGCGAAAGAATGGCCACGAACAACGGCAACCGCCTGGTGATCGGCCCCACTCTGGCTATCGGCACTCGGGTGCTTGTCCGCAGAAACGCCGAGGCCGACGTTACCGGCGAGGTCGTCGAGGACTATGCGGCACTGACCGAGCCGGGGGGCCGCGGGCACGAATGGGCGCCGGCACACCGATGGGCAATCGCCCTCGACGATGGTCGACTAATCTTCGCCGACACCACGGACCTGACCATCGATCCCAGCACGGACCGCTCCGCTCCAAAGCCGGGGACAGCAGAAGAAAGGCCCGGCAGGCACAGGGGAGATTGATCGGGCGGAAATCGGTCGCCCACTCATGATGCTGATCCGTCCACGACACGACCATGGTCATGGTGCCGACTAGATGTACTGACCTGAGAGGTTGGGTATGCGGGTGGCGGGTGGTTGGCCGCCGAGTGCGGTGTGGCCGCGGTGGTGATTGTAGGTGTGCAGCCACCGCGGGAACTCGTCACAGCGTTCGAGGTCGCTGGTGTAGAGGCGGGCGTAGGCCCATTCGTCGGCCAGGGTGCGGTGGAAGCGTTCGACTTTGCCGTTGGTTTGGGGTCGGTAGGGGCGGGTTCGGCGATGCTTGATCTCGCCTAGTGCGTCTCGGAACGCGTGTGATCGGTAGCAGGAACCGTTGTCGGTCAACACCTTTTTCAACAGTGATGCCGTGCTCGGTGAACCATGCGTTGGCGCGTAGCCAGAACGCGGCGGCGGTGGCTTTGCGTTCGTCGCCCCAACAGTTCGGAGTAGGCCAACCGTGAGTGTGCGTCGATCACGGTGTGCAGGAAGTGGTAGCCGCGGACCGGACGGTAGTACTTGTCGAGCTCGCCGCTGCTTTTGTCGGCTCGGGCATTGCGGCTGCCTGCCGAGCGACCGACCTTCCGCCATCCCCGCCGCCGCGGGGATCTTGCCCAGTTTCTTGACATCGACATGAACGAGATCGCCGCAGTGCGGTGAGTGCATGCGACGGATCACCCGTCCGGTCGGGCGGTCGAGCCACCGCAGTCGAGCCAACCCGTAGCGGCTCAGGACCTTGTGCACTGTCGATACATTCAAACCCAGCAGATACGCGATCCGGGTCGGACCCCAGCGGCGGATGACGCGGACTTTGATGATGCGCCGCTCGGTGCGCGTCGGGGTCTGGTTCGGGCTGCGATGTGGCCGTGAGCTGCGATCGGCCATCCCGGCCGGCCCCTCGGCGCGGTAACGAGAGCTCCAGCGTGCTGCGGTGGTGACCGCGACCTGGAACCGTTCAGCAGCCCGCCGCAGCGGCCACCCATCATCAATGACACATTGAGCAAGGCGCAGACGACCCGTTTCGGACAACGGGGCATTACGGTGGACCACGAAGACCTCCTGAGTGAGTGATGCGTTCCTAGACAGCTCGCACTTCACTCGGAGGTCTACTCTGTGTCACCTCGGCACGCCGTCACCAACGTCCGTGGTCAGTACAACTAGTTCGCCAGGACCACACTGGTTCTGCAAGCCCCTCGCCGGCACACGGAACCCGCGAGGGTCTTGTGTCGCTCACCGCCCAGTCAGCGTCCGCTCGGCAGATTTGCGAAGTCCGCTTCGGCCCCTTGTTATGTAGGTCACGCAACTCTGCGCGAACGGCAGGGAAGCGCGCTGGAGGCGCCGGAGAGTCGCGGCGTCGCCACGAGTCGAACGGATCGCACGGGAACATTCTCGCCGTTTGTTCGCATCTCACAGACGTGAACGTGACCTTGCGCTCTACTGCGACCCACGGCGACCCCGTCACCGTCGCCACCCCAAACGACACCGTCCTGGGCACTGAGCGAGCACATCTGAACCCCGTCCGGGAGGCGCTGCGCGCCGACGACGCAGCGCTACGCCGCCGGTTTGCTGTCGATCCGGAAGGAGGCCGGCCTCCCCAAAGATCTCAGCGCTCCGTGTGGTCATGCGATCGGGTGGATGGACGGCAAAAACCGTGCTCTCGGAGAGCGCGCTGACCAGGAAAAATGACACGTCTCGGTGTGAGCGTCCGGTGCCGAAGCTGTTGACGCACGGAGACGGATTGGTGTCGAAGATCGGTCGGCGATGGTGTCGAGGGCGATCGCCCGGGCGGCTCCGGACCGGTCGTCCTCTTCTTCGCCAACTATCCCTCCAAGACAGCGTTCATCGCCGCCTCCGTGGTGTGCATCTCCTAACTGCTTCGGAGCTACTGCAAGGCTTCCCAGGCTGCCCGGCCGTCGACGACGAAGGATGAGACACTCAACACCCGATAGCCGTCCCATGGCCGGGGCTTCGAGACCTGCATGACCTGCATCCGAAACTCTGCTCAGCTGTGACGAGCCCGCTCTTCGTAGGCCTGCCTGGCAGTGATGTCGACGTCTTCCAGAAACACTCTGTCCGTGTGGAGCGCACGGGTGAGCGCTTCGCTGATCCGACGAGGGAAGAACTTCTGACTCGCGGCGAGGGCACCGACGAGCTTGGTCACCCGCACCTTCGGTTTGGGGCATTCGATCAATGCCACGATGGCACGCGCAATGTCCTCCGGCTCGGCGTTCTCGAGTCCAGGGAGCCCCTTGGTGCCGGCAGTCAGCTCGGTGTTGACGAAAGACGGGAGCACCGCGGAAAACTCGATTCCCGTTCCGCGGTGCTCCACCCGGGCCGCGTCCGTGAAGCCGACGACGGCATATTTGCTGGCGCAGTAGGTGGCCAGCCCTGGTGTGTAGATTTCGCCTGCGAGTGAGGCGATGTTGACCACGTGCCCACGGCCGCGCGGCAGCATTCGCCGAACAGCCAGTTTGGAACCGGTGATCACCCCGAGGACATTGATATCGAGGATCCGGCGGGTGACCGCATCGGGCTCGTCCGCGATTCGGCCGGCGGGCATGATGCCGGCGTTGTTTACGAGCACGTCGATAGGTCCGAGCGTTGCTTCCACGTCGTCGAGGAAGGCCCCGAACGATTCGGGGTCCGTCACGTCGAGCTTCCGGTAGCTGACCAGGCCGAGTTCGGTCGCGGACTCCTTCAGCTTGACCTCGTCGATGTCCCCGATCGCCACCTTCGCGCCGAGCCTGGTCAGGGCCGTGGCGGTCGCGAACCCGATTCCGCGGGCACCGCCGGTGATCGCGATGACGCGACCGTGCAGAGATTGTGTCATTTTCCTTCTGTCCTTCTGTCGTCGTTACAGGGAGTTCGAGCGGCTTGTCACGGACAGGCGGCGGCGCGGGTCGCGCGCGACGAGGGTGCGCAGCACCCGGCCGACGAAACGACCGCGGCCGGGTGCGTACGGATACCAGAGCAACTCCCGCTTCATTGCGGGTCCGCGCGGCACCGTGATCGCCTGCTGCCGGGTGTACTTCCGAACTCCATATTCACCACCGAATCGCGCGCCGAGACCAGACTGCTTCCATCCCCCGTGCGGTAACCCCAGCGCGAACAGGTTGGAGAAGGCGTCGTTGATGTTCACCGCGCCGGCTTCGAGCCGGCGCGCGATCGCCTCGCCGCGGGCCCGATCTCCGCACCACACCGTCGCGGACAGGCCGTACTCGGAATCGTTGGCCAGGCGCGCGGCTTCGTCGGCGTCGGCGACCTTCACCACCGGGATCGTGGGCCCGAACGTCTCCTCCCGGATACAGGCCATCGAATGGTTCACGTCGACGAGGACCGTCGGCTCGAAGAAGGTGCCAGCGCTCCCGGCCTTGCCGCCGGTCAGCGCCGTGGCGCCGCCGTCCACAGCGTCGGCGACGTGTCGGGCAACGAGGTCACGCTGGGCATGTGTAGCCATCGCACCGACATCGATCCGGTACCCGTCGCCGTCGTCACCCTGTCGGAGCGAGCCGACGAGTGCCACCAGTCGCGCGACGAATTCGTCGTACACGGGCGCCTCGACGTAAACGCGTTCGATCGACACGCACACCTGTCCGGCGTTGAACATTCCGCCCCAAGCGATTCCGGCTGCCGCGCGGTCCAGGTCCGCATCCGCCAGCACGATGGCCGGATCTTTGCCGCCGAGTTCGAGACTGCATGGCACCAGCCGCTCTGCGGCCCGCACGGCGATCGCTCGACCGGTCGGGGTGGAGCCGGTGAACTGCACGAAGTCCACCGAATCCACTACCGCTGCACCTGTGTCGCCGCGGCCGGTGAGTACCGAGAAGACCAGGGGTGCAACGATTTCCGACCATCCCCGAGCTAGTTCGACGGCTGACAACGGCGTTACCTCAGACGGCTTGAGCAGCACCGCCGCACCAGCGAGCAGCGCCGGTATGATGTCCATCGCCGGCATCGCGAGCGGGAAGTTCCACGGGGTGATCACACCGACCACCGGGTAGGGGCGGACGGTCTTGATCAGTCGCTTTGTCATCGACAGCGGCCCGTGCGGTTTCACCCGCTCGTCGGCGAGAAACTTGCCGGCGTTGTCCGCGAAGTAGTTGATCAGGTCGCACGCGAGCGCAGGCTCGATGGCTGCTTCGGCGCGTGGCTTCCCGGTCTCGGACCGCAGCACGTCGATGAGGTGGCGCTCATTGTCGAGAAGCCAGTCCCGCAGCTTCCGCAGCCACGTGGCCCTTCCATTCGGCCCCAGCGCTTCCCACTCGGGTTGGTGGGCGCGCAGTCGACGGACGGTATCGGTCACTGCCTCGGAACTCTCGTCCGGTACACGCGCGACGAGGCGGCCGTCGGCGGGGCAGTGCACGTCGATGTCGTCGCACCTCGTGTGCGCCTTGCTTCCGGATCTCATGTGAACCCCGCCTCCTATGATGCACGACACTTCCTATTAGAATTGCACAACCAATCCGCACGTTTCTTAGCGAAATCAGCCAATTGGGCCCTCGTCATTTGTGCTCTGGGTCCAATTAGAAGGAGGTATCGACGTGTCCGCTGACGACATGGTGCTTGCCTGGCTCCGGGAGTTCGCTGCGGAGGCGCTGGTGCCCGGCACCCTGGATGGTCTCGTCGCGAGGTTCGACGCCGTGATAGTGGCCGAGGTACCCGAGGTTTCCGCGGACCGAGAGTTGCGACGGGACCTCGATGCCAGCACCCGTGACCAAGGGCGCGCACTGCTGGTCTGGCTCACCGGAGACTCCGCAGAGGTGGACCTCCCACCCGCGGCACATGGTCTCGCGCGCACAATCGCCCGACGGGGCCTGCATCTGAGGGTATTGATGCAGATCTACCGAGTCGGCCAGAAAGCTCTGCTGAGATTCGCCGCGGAAACAGCAAGTGAGCGCATCACCGACCCGGTACTGGAACCGAAAGTCCTGATTCGGCTACTGGAGCGGGCGAATCACTGGCTCAACGTCTCATTGGAGGTACTCGCGGATACCTACAGCGAGGAACGAGAGCGGGGATTGAGCGGCGCGTTCGCCCGGCAGGCAGAAACGGTGCAGGCGATCATCCGAGGCGAGATCGCCGATACCGTGGCAGCCTCGAATCGTTTGAATTACCCCTTGCTCGGGCATAACACCGCACTTGTGCTGTGGCTCGAGGACACACAGTCGAATCAGGCCGAGGACGGGATCGGCGTTCTGGACTCCGCCGCCCGTGTGGTTGCGGCCACGATCGGGGCTAGGCAAATGCTTACTGTGCCGTCCGGATCGCGAGGGCTCTGGGCATGGCTGGCGGCGGAAGTCGAGCCGGATCTCACCGCATTGGACATCGGTCCGGATATCCCGGACGGGATCCGGATCGCGATTGGTAACCCGGGCAAGGGAATTCGGGGATTTCGGCAGAGTCACACCGAAGCTATTGCTGCTCAACATATCTCGGAATCTCGACCGGCCGAGACTCGCCTCATTTGCTATGCGGACGTCGAAATTGTCCACCTGCTCGACGGCCATCCCGACGCGGCGAGGGCGCTGGTTTCCCGTGAACTGCGCGGCCTAGACGGTACCGATGCAGCCTCCGCAATGCTGCGCCGCACGCTGCGCGGCTATCTGACCGTGAACCGCAGTCCGGACGCGGCCGCTCGGGCGCTCGGCGTGCATAAGAACACCGTGCGTTACCGCATCCAGCGCGCCGAGGAGTTGCTCGGCCGCCCCGTCGGACCGAACAGGCTGAAGCTGGAACTCGCGCTCGAATACGCCGACACCTACGGTCCGGTCGTTCTGAAGGAGTGAAAAGGCACCTCCGTCGGCGAGTGCGCCCCAAGCGCTGGCCCTGCACACTGATCGATGCCGCATAGTGCAAGTGTTGGGTAGCCCCGTGTACAGCATTTCGTCGCAGCGTCAGGACCTTGACCTTCCTGTGCATCGAGGGCGTCTGCCTCGATCGGTAAAGCCGGATTGCGCAATCTGTCGTTCGCTCTGGCCGACGAACTGCCCCCCATGGCATCAATGTGGGTACCGTCACCCATCGGTGGCGTAGTCCAGTCGGGAATCTTCTTCGATCCGGATCTGACTGCCGAGTCGTGCTGGCAACTTGTCGCCAAGGCCTAGGCCGAAGTTACTGCTATTAGAACGAGCGAACCCCCGGTTGAGCTGGGGGTTCGTCGTTTTCGGTTGTGGTTGTTCTGGCTACCTGACCGTGTGGGGGATGGTGGTGTCGAGGAGTTCGAAGGCCCGTC
>NZ_JAAOQS010000145.1:0-20053 GCF_011603105.1 Rhodococcus sp. A14
TCTTCGGCTCGAAACTCGACTCCCGATCGCGGGGCACCTCCAGCTCGACCGGCCCGGCCTCGGTCAACACGGTCTTGGCGCGTCTGCCGTTGCGGGAGTTGCCGCTTCCCCGCCCGACCGAGTCATTTTTGCCGTAGCCGAGGTGGTCGTCCATCTCACCCTCGAGCGCGGACTCCACCACCAGCTTGGTCAACTTCGCCAGCAACCCACCCTCACCGGTGAGCTGCAGGCCGTCGGCCCGGGCCTGATCCACCAGCTCCTGCAGCCTCGCGTCGCTGACGCCCACACGTGCCGAGTTCGATTCGGCCTCAAGATCAATCACATCAGTCATAATGGTGCATCTCCTTTCAGAGTTACACCGTTGTTCTTACAGTCCCCCACGATTGGTTGCCGATGAGCGCTCGAAAGCGTGTGCCTCGACCGGGAATTCGTTGGAATTCGACAGGTAGCCCGGTCGACGCGCAATGTCAGTGCAACGGTTACTGCTCGGCGATCGCCTTCTGGAGGTTGATGTCCAGCGTGCCGAGGAATTCCTCGGTGGTGTAGTAGCCCTGGTCGCCGCCGACCAGCATCGCGAGGTCCTTGGTCATCTGGCCACCCTCGACGGTCTTGATGAGCACGTCTTCGAGGTTCTGGGCGAAGCCGATGACGTCGGGGGTGTTGTCGAGCTTTGCCGCGGTGTTCGAGTCCACGGGTCCACGCGAAGATCGACGCGATGGGGTTGGTGGACGTCGGTTTGCCCTGCTGGTGTTGACGGAAGTGACGCGTCACGGTGCCGTGTGCGGCCTCCGTCTCACAGGTTTTTCCGTCTGGGGTCAGCAGCACGGAGGTCATGAGGCCGGGTGATCCGAAGCCCTGCGCGACGGTGTCGGACTGGACGTCGCCGTCGTAGTTCTTGCAGGCCCAGACGTAGCCGCCCTCCCACTTGAGCGCCGACGCGACCATGTCGTCGATGAGGCGGTGCTCGTAGGTGAGTCCGGCCGCGTCGAACTCCGGCTTGAACTCGGTCTCGTAGACGTGCTGGAAGATGTCTTTGAATGCGCCGTCGTACGCCTTGAGGATGGTGTTCTTGGTCGACAGGTACACCGGGTAGTTCTGCTGCAGGCCGTAGTTGAGCGAGGCGCGCGCGAAGTCCTCGATGGACTTGGTGAAGTTGTACTGACCCTGGACGACGCCGCCGCCCTCGGGGAAGTTCACCAGCTCGTGCTCGATCGGCTCGCTGCCGTCCTCGGGCGTGTAGGTGATCATCACCTTGCCGGGGCCGGGAACGTTGAAGTCGGTGGCGCGGTACTGGTCACCGAAGGCGTGACGGCCGATGATGATCGGCTTGGTCCAGCCCGGAACCAGTCGCGGAACGTTGGAGATGATGATCGGCGCGCGGAAGATCGTGCCACCGAGGATGTTGCGGATGGTGCCGTTGGGCGACCGCCACATCTTCTTGAGACCGAACTCCTCGACGCGTGCCTCGTCCGGGGTGATGGTCGCGCACTTGACGCCGACGCCGTGCTTCTTGATGGCGTTGGCCGCGTCGACGGTCACCTGGTCGTCGGTCTCGTCCCGGTACTGGATGCCGAGGTCGTAGTACTCGAGGTTCACATCGAGGTAAGGATGGATCAGTTTGTCTTTGATGAACTGCCAGATAATGCGGGTCATCTCGTCGCCGTCGAGTTCGACGACGGTGCCCTCAACCTTGATTTTGGACATGGGTGCCTCTCGTCCTTGTGAAGTGGTGATGTTCTTGCGCGTGAGTCCGCGGTCCGCGCTGTGCAACCGTTCGATGAGTGCGCTGCATTGCCGAGGACCTGTTGAAGAACAGCTCATTTCGTGTCTCGGGGTGTGGATTGGCGCGAACCGCCGACCCGCGGATGGTCCGGGAGTGAGATCTATTCGTTGTAGCCGAAGATCGAATTCCAGACCTGCTGGTCCTCTGCTGCGTGGGAAATGGATTCGACCGGGGAAATGCGGTGGACCTTGGGGTCGGTGAATTCGGGAAGTTGGGTGCCGAGAATGTTGGGGGGAGCGATGTCGGTTCGGACGGAGTATTCACCGAGGTCGCTGAACACCTGCTGTCCGCGCTTGGACATGGTCCAGTTCATGAAGACGTGCGCGGCGGCGAGGTGCGGGGCGGTTGATGCGACTGCGGTGTAGTAGTCGTACGAGGTGACGCCTTCGTCGGGGACGACGAAGTTCACGGGAGCGTTGTCATTGTTTGCGATGTTCACGCTGCTGACAACGACGGTGCCGGCTTCAATTTCTCCGCGCGCGAGAGCATCGAGTTGCGCACCGATGGAGTCGAATACGCGTGCTTCGCCTGAGTATTCGCGGAGATAGTCATCACCGAGTACGTCGCGTTGGAATCGAGTCAACGCCAGTGCGCTGCCCCCGGAACCCGCTTGCGCGATGCCCAGCTTGTCCGACCAGCGATCATCGAGGAGCGCGTTCCAGGAAGTGGGGGCCTCGTCAGCGTCGATCAGCGCCCGGTTGTATCCGAACGTGTACACCGGATTGAAGGTTCGGAAATACCGTCCCCCATCGAAGGCGACTTCCTTTTGCAGGTTGGCGGCGGTACCGGGTTGGTACGGCTGGAACAGTCCCCGCTCATTGAGGCCCTGGACGAACCCGGGGTCCGAGATGCGGATGACGTCGGCTTCGAGTTTGCCTGTGCTGTACTCGGCGACGAGGCGCTCGTAGAGCCGGTTGGAGGTCAACCGGATCAGTTTGACGTCGAGCCCGGTGTCGGCCTCGAATTGTTTGAGCACCTCCGATTCGGTGTCCTGGGTGTATCCGCTGTACAGGGTGATCGTTCCCTCGGATTTCGCTCGACTCCACATGTTGGGGTCGGCGATCTGCTCGTTGTCGATCACCAGGGCACCGCCGGGTTCGGCGATGGAGGTCGCGGATCGGGCCAGCGGTGGGCCTTCGGGGGGCGGACTGCAGGCGGTCAGTGCGGCGACGAGCAACGCGCCTGTCGCGATCGTGAGCCGGCGGGTGAGTGAGTGGTGCATGTTACTTCGACTCCTTTGCGCCGAGCCGGCGGGAGAGAACAGCGAGGACTCCGATGACGACGCAGTACAGCAAGCTCAGTTCCGCAGCGGACTGGATCGAGCCGTTGTCGTACGCGTCGAAGATCGCGATGGACAGCAGCCTGGTGTCGGAGGTGAACAGGAACAGCGCCGCGGTCAACTCGCGCATCGACAGCATGAGCAGGAGCAGAAATGTCGACGACAACCCGATGCGGAGCAGCGGTATCGTGACGAATCTGATGGCTTTGCTTCGTCGGGCGCCGAGCATGACGGCGCTGTCCTCGAGGTCCTGATCGAGTTGGACGATGGAGGAGGACACCCCACGGTAGCCCTGGGGCAGGAAGACGGCGACGAACGCGATGACGAGCACGGCAAGCGTTCCGTAGATGGGGATCGGTAGTGCCAGCCAGGTCCAGAGCAGTCCCAGTCCGAGGACGATCGCGGGGACGGCGAGGGGCAGCATCGTGATGTATTCCAGCAGTGTTCGACCGGGTGCCTGGGTCCTGTATCGGGTGTAGGCGAGGGTGAAGCAGAAGGTGGTGCCGATCGCGGCGGTAGCGATGCCGACGATCACGCTGTTCAGTACGACGTTGTGGAAGTCCGGGTCTTGCAGTGTTTCGGCCAGGCCCCACAGGGACAGGGCGCCGGTTTCGAAGAGGTCATTGAACTGGGCGAGGTAGGGGCTGGTTTGGGTGGACGCGAGGACGAGGGCGGAGAGGGGCAGTGCCACGGCGAGCAGGAAGTAGGTCCACGCCATTGCCGCGGCCGGCCACCGCCACGCGCGGAGGGGTACCTGGCGTGCGCGCACGCCTTTGCCGCTGACGGTGGTGTATTCCTTGCGGCCGGTGACGCGGTTCTGGACAGCGACGACGATGATCAGAAGGACGGTCAGGACCACTGCGATGGCCGCGGCGTCGTTGCTGCGGGCCGGTGCCGCGTTCATCAGGCGGTAGATCAGGGTGGGTAGCGTGTCGACTCCGCCCGGGACGCCGATCACCTGTGCTACTGCGAAGTTTTCGACCGTGAGAGCGAAGACGAGGATTCCGGATCCGACGATGGCCGGGATGACGAGCGGGAAGGTGATCTTGCGGAGCATCTGGGTGAGGGTGGCTCCGTGCAGGCTCGCGGCATCTTCGAGGTCCGGGTTCATCAGTGACAGAGCGGAATGGATCATCAGGAAGGGGTACGGGGCGTAGTACAACCCCAACACGAAGATCATGCCCGCGAAGCTGTAGATGTCGACGAATCCGGGTAGACCGACGGCGCTCAGTGCGAGGTTGAGGTACCCGGTTGCCGGGCCGGCGAGCAGCGCCCAGGCCAGAGCGCCGACCAGGGACGGCAGAAACAGTGGGGCGATACCGATGCCGTAGATCAATTTCCGGCCGGGCACGTTGGTTCGAGCGGCCAGAAACGCCAGCGTCGCTCCGATTGCCAGGGCAACGACGCAGGAGCCCACTCCGACGATCGCGGAGTTGACGAGCGCTTCCTGGGCGGACTGCGTACCGAGCAGTTCGAGGTTGCCGAGTGTGAAGTTACCGAAATCGAAGACGTTCGCGCGATCGGGGTTGTCGGTGAACGCCCCCATCACGATGAAGAACATCGGGCACAGGACGATGAGGGCGAGCAGGGCGAGCTGGATCAGGGTGGGCAGGCCCCGACGCAATGTGGGCCTGCGCTTAACCGTGGGGCGATCATGGACCCCGCCGGGACGGATTTGCTGGGGGCGGTCCGTGGTGGGGGCGCTCATGCCAGGCTCCCGGCAAGCTGCGGCCGGTCATCGACCAGTACTTGAGCACCGCCGGGCGTGGCGGTGACGGCGACCCGTTCACCGACGTGGAGCGCGCGGTTCGACTGGCCCGTGGCGAGGGCCTCGATTTCAGGGCCACCGTCGAGAGTAATGCGGTAACGGATGGACGCACCTTGATAACTGGCGACGTCGACCCGCCCGTCCCAGCCCTGCGTCAGCTGCGGTGATTCCTTCGCTGCCGTGACCGTCAGGTCTTCCGGCCGTAGGCACACCAGCAGCGAAGTATGACCGCGGAGCAGGGGCGAGTCGACCTGGATCGAGAAATCGTGATCGGTCAGCGTGACGCGTCCGGGGATGCCTGTGGTCGGGGTGCAGGGGAAGAGGTTGCCGACGCCGAGGAATTCCGCCACCGAGCCACTCGCGGGTGCGGTGTAGATCTGTTCGGGTGGCCCGCTCTGCACGATGCGTCCGTTCTGCATCAAGGCGATCCGGTCGGCGAGTGCGAAGGCCTCGACCTGGTCGTGGGTGACGTAGATGGTGGTCAGTCCGAGTCGGAGCTGTAGCTCCCGCAGTTCCATGCGCAGATGTTCGCGCAGCCGCGCATCCAGATTCGACAGCGGTTCGTCGAGTAGCAGGACGTTCGGCCGCATCACCAGGCTTCTCGCCAACGCAACGCGCTGCATCTGGCCGCCGCTCAGCAGGCTTGCTCCGCGGTCGGCCATCTTGCGGAGTCCGACCAGGTCGAGCGTCTCGTGCACGCGGGTCTGTGTTTCCTCCTTGCCGACCTTCTGCATCTGGAGGGAGAAGGCGACATTTTCGAAGACCGTGCGGTGGGGCCAGACCGCGTACGACTGGAACACCATTCCGACGTTGCGTTTGTTCGGTGGGACAGTCCTTCCGGTGGACGAGTCGTGCATGACATCGTCGCCGATCAGGATCCGTCCGGCGCTGGGGGTTTCCAGGCCGGCGACACATCGCATCGTGCTCGTCTTGCCGCACCCCGATTGACCGAGCAATACCAGAGATTCTCCGTCGGCGATTTCCAGATCGAGATCCCTGACGACGGTGGTCTTCCCGTAGGCCAGGCTGAGGTTTTCGATCGCTACCTTCATGGTCATCCTTTGAAATATTCTTGTCTGTGAATAGGTCCCGTGCGTTGCCGGCTGGGTGGAGACGCGAACAGGAGACCTCCGTCGGTTCAGCTCATCCGTCTCGTGCGCCGTGGGGCAAGTAGTGTGACGGCCACGTTGCCGCGAGACACTAGAAGATCCGGTCACACCCAATAACGTGTGGGCCGCCGCCTCGGTGGGGGTTGCGGGTATGCGCTCGCCAAAATGCGTATCTCGTCTTGGACGCAGCTCGATTCAGGGATGATCTGCCACAATCGCTCGATGAACCGGTGCATTGTCATTCCGAAGTGCACCAGGATTTCCTCCTCGCTGGCGCCCCCGAACGGTGCCCACGTGCTGGCAAACGCAATGAGGCGCTCCGCCTCGGTGTCAGGATGCTTGCGTTTGCGGTTGGCTTCGATCCACGCGGCGCGCCGCCTGTGCCGCCACTGGCAATACTCACGAGAGTTCATGGGTATTCACACATCCAACAGTCGGGACAGCCGAAGACTGGAGTTTCGGCGCCCTTGCCGCGGCGAGGGACAGGCGCAGGGTGCCAGTCGCGCTCGAGTGTCAAGGTGCTCATGCCACGCCGTACTAGGCGTACAGCGTGTGGGCGTTGTCGCAGAGCATGCGCTGATACAGGTCGGTGCCGAGCCACTCCTTCATCGTTCGAAGTCGCGATCGGTCGTCGACCGATCTGAACGGTTCTGTCTGGTCCGGCGGTCTGGTGTGGGTGAGCGCACTGTGCGGCCAGTCACTTCCCCAGACGATCCGGTCCGGTGCACGTGCGGCGTACTCGTCGACGAGACGGTGCACGCGGGCGTCGGCGGGGGGTAGTCCCATCCGCTCGGGTGCCGACAGCTTGATCCAGCAACCGGCGTCGGTGATGAGTTTCGCGACCTCCCCGATCTCACCGGCGCCCGATAGCGCCATCCCCATGTGATCGACCACGACCGGCACCGGGCTTTCGCTTATCCGGGGTGCGAGTGCGGACAACAAGGCCACAGACGCGAACAGCTGGAGGTGAAGCCCGGTGCCGGTCAGCAGACGAACCGCACGATCGAAGGCGGCTTCCGCGACAGTCGAGTCAGGTGTTCCCGCCGTGTGGAGGTTCAACCGCACACCGCGAATGCCCGCTTCCCGCAAGCTACGGAGGTGGTCGGCGGACGCCATCTCGAAATCGAGGACGGTCACCCCCCGTGCGCGACCTCCGAATACCTCCAACGCGTGCATCATCGCCCGTGTGTCGACCCCGTGTGAGTTGGGTTGCACCAATACCACGTGATCGAGGTCGAGGGCACTGAGGTGGTCCTGCAAGTCGGCGATCGACGCCGGCGGCGGACTGTAGGTGCGTACCTCCGCCAATGGGTAGCGCTCATAGGGACCGAACACGTGTGTGTGGCAGTCCCACGTCCCGGATGGCATGTCACACCCGCGCCTTCACGAGTTCCTCCAGCGCGCGAACGTCCTGCCGATCGAGCGTGACACCCTCGCGGGTCTGCTCGTGGTAGCGGGCCATCTCGAGTTGCCCTGGCAGGCGCACAGGATTGGCGGGGTCAGCCGCGGGCACCGAATGCAGCCGGGCTGCGAAATCGTCGACACGCGCGCTGAGGTCAGAGCTATCGGCCATGAGCTTGGTGTCGACGAGGATGAAGAAATGACCGAGATTCTGGGCACGTTCGGGAGCGAGATTCCAGGAGCTGACCTTGTCGAGATATGCAGCGCCGGAGAGTAGCCCAGCAAAGAGGTCAACCATGACCGCGAGCCCGTACCCTTTGTGGCCGGCGATCGGTTGCAGGAAACCGTCCAGTGCGGCGTGGGGGTCGATGGTCGGGTGCCCGGAACTGTCGGTAGCCCATGTGTCGGGGATCGGTCGGCCCTCCGCGGCCGCGGCACGGATCTTGGCCCGGGCGGCGACACTGAGTGCGATGTCGAGGAGGATGGGGTCTCCGCTGGGGTTGGGCATGCCCCACCCCAGGGGGTTGTTGCCCACGCGGGTCGCTTTGCCACCCGATGGTGCGATGGTGGTCGTCGCGTTGCTGGCGATGATCGCTGCGAAGCCTTCGGATGCGGCCTTGAACAGATAGGGCATCACCGGGCCGAAGTGATTGCTGTGGCGCGCGAATGCTGCTCCGATACCCGCCGTGCGGGCACCTTCCATGGCGGCGTCGAGGGCCGCGCTGCCCACCAACGGTCCGACCCCGTTGTCGCCGTCGACGAGGGCGAGGGCGGGAGCAATCCGGGTAGCGCGGACTTCGGCGTGCGGGTTGATTCCGCCGATGTTCGCGCGGTCGAGGTATTGCGGCACGCGCAGTACGCCGTGGGTGTGGATGCCGAACATATCGGCCGTGACCAGAACCTCGGCGATGGTGTCGGCTGCGGCCGCGGACATACCGCAGGTGGTCAGGGCGGAGGCCGCGAGGGAGGTCAGCTCGCTGGCGGGCAGAGTGGTGGTGGGCATTCGGTTACTGTCCTGTCTGTGTTGCGGTGGTTTGCGGGCAACCGGCAAGGGCCGCCGGGTGGTAGTCGGGGTTGTCGCTGCGGTCGAAGGCGTTTCGTGCGCACCACGCGGTGAGGGTGGTGACGGCGGCCAGGACGGCCAGATACAGTGCGAACCCGTTCGGTCCGCCGGTGAGCTCGTTCAAGGTGACGCCGATGGCGGGTCCCGTTCCGCCGAAGATTGCTTGCACGACGTTGTATGCCAGCGCGCCTGCGGTGATTCGCACGGCGATGGGGAACATCTGGCTCAACGCCAACAATGCCGGCACCGCGAGCATGCCTTTACAGATACCGATCACCGCGCTGCCGACGATTCCCCCGGTATAGCCGTGTGCCGCCAGCATCAAGGCCGGCACGGCGACGATCGCGACGATCGTTCCACTGACGATGAACGTTGTGCGGAGCCCGATCCGGTCGCAGTACAGGCCGACCACCAAGGTGGAAGCGATCACCGCCACGTTGCTGACAATGCTCGCGGTATACGTCTGGTTTGCAGTGAGCCCGTTCGTCTGCTGCAGGAACGTCACCAGGTAAGAGGTAATCGTCGTGCTGATCAGTGCATAGCTCGCGGTAGCGATCATGAAGGTCACCATCAGCGGCCGATACGAACGCAGCGCATCGGCAAGGGGGGTGGCGACTTCCTTCGCGGCTGCGCGTTCGCGCTTGAGTTGTTCGAATTCCGGTGTCTCATCGGCTCGCGACCGCAGGTAGAAGCCGATAGCGGCCAACGGCAGACCGAGAAGAAACAAGATCCTCCACCCATAGGCGGCGAACGCCTCATCGCCGAGTACCGCGGAGGCGATGCGGGCAAAGACCGAACCGATCATGATTCCGATGAACGAGGTCGCAATCAGCTTCGAGACATTCTTCGACCGATCGGCGGTAGGGCTGTGCTCGTAGACGAATCCGATGGCGCTGGCGTATTCGCCGCCGGCACCCATGGACTGGGCCAGCCGGCACACCAGCAGGAGAACCGGTGCGAGCAAACCGACCTTGTCGTACGTGGGAAGCAGTCCCATCGCCGCGGTGCCGCCACACGTGAGCAAGATCGTCAACGACAGGGCACGTTTACGGCCGTGCTTGTCCCCGATCCGGCCGAAAACAATGCCACCCACCGGGCGCGCAAGGTAGCCCAGAGCGAACACGGCAAACGTACTCAGCAACGCCGCCGTCGGATTCCCGGGTTCGAAGAACTGAGCGGCAATGATGGTGGCGACAACGCCGTAGACACCCCAGTCGTACCATTCGGTGAAGTTTCCCGCCGCGGCGGCGATCAGAACTTTCCTGCGGCGCCACCCGGAGAGCTCCGTTGTCTCGTTCATGTGTTTTTCTCCTGCTTCAGCCTGGACAATTTCACTGGGGTTGGACACAGTGATCTGCGCACAGCCTGTGGTGGGCATCTCGTAGACCGGCAGCTATGGGCTGGGTCACTGAAACCACTATGACACCCACAAGACATAAGTAGTAGTTAGTCTTTCTTGCTTCAGACTTAAGGCTTGCTACGATCTGTGGGTATGAGAGTGGACATCACCCGACTTCAGATTCTTGCTGCGGTGAATCGCCACGGATCGATGGCCGGTGCCGCGGACGAGCTTCGATACACATCGTCCGCCGTATCTCAGCAGATCCGGAAACTCGAGGCCGAGTTGCACGTCGCGCTGGTGGAACGTCACGCCCGAGGGGTGCGGATGACCGAAGCCGGGTGCCTGGTGCTCGGCAGGGCTCGTGCGATCGAGGAGCAACTCGAGGGCTTGAGCGGAGATCTCGAGCAGTTGGCGGGCGGATATACCGGTACCGTCCGGTTCGGGGTGTTTCCCACCTTTGCCGCCTCCTTGTTGCCCGAGGTGGTCATTGCCCTGCGCGAATCCCACCCCGGAGTGCGTCTCGCGATCCACTCCAGCCGCATCAGCCCGCTGCGAGACCTGCTGGAAACCCACCAACTCGACATCGCATTGACATGGGACTACCCCTGGAACCGATCACCCGACACCGAGCTAGCCGTGCATGAATTGCTGCTTGATTCAACAGTTTTGATCGTCCCACGCACTCACCGCCTCGCACGACAGAACACGATCGAACTGACCGACATGAAGGATGAGGAGTGGATTGTTCGTGCGGCCGGGCACCCCACCGCCGAACTACTCTTCCGCTGCGCCCACACCGCCGGCTTCCATCCGAAGGTGGCGATCGAAGCAAGCGACTACCAAGAGACCCAAGCGATGATCGCCGCCGGCCTCGGAGTGACCCTCTGCCCCCGCCTCGCCACCAGCTACGTACGCGAAGACGTCGTCGTCAAACGACTGGAAGCCTCAATGCCCGCCCGCCGGATATGCGCAGCACGCCTGCGCGACAGCAAACCAACCATCGCCTCTCAGCGGCTCGAACACATACTCGTCAACGTTGTCGACGACTACACAGCAGCACTGACCCGTCCTGCACGCCCAGACTGATACGAGTATCCCCGCGCACCTCGCCGGACACGCGGCGTCGTTGGCCCCGCGGCATCGGCACCATTCGCTTTAGTACTGCAACGGCACTTATGGCAGGTGACCGCGGGTTCGATAGTGGGAGGTGCGGGCCTGGTGTTGTCGGCGTCTCCGCCAGTGTGACCAGGACCAGGTGTGCTCGTCGGGGTGGGCGTGTCGCAGGATCAGATACACGAGTAGGCGGCGGATCTCGGGTACCGTGTAGCCGATCATGTCCTGATCATCGGTTCCGATTCCCCTTTTATGGCTTCGGTTTTCGTGCCTGCGAGCCAGGCGAGGGCGAGCATCGACAAGGTGATGTGGGCGTACCAGGCCCGGTAGGTGCGTACCTGGTACTGGTCGAGGCCGGCCTCGTTCTTGGCCTGTTGGAAGCATTCCTCGACCCGCCACCGCGAGCCGGCGACGGTGGCGAGTTCGGTGAGCGTGGTGCGGCGGGGTCCGGCGCAGATGTAGTACGCGATCTCGGTCGGATCCGACAGTGATCGGCGGGCGAGCAACCAGTGCCCGCGCCCGGGTGCCCAGGCGATCCGGATCGGGATCCGGACCCAGGAGTACTCGCGTCGGCCGTGGGCGCCGTCGCCGGCGGAGATGCGGCGCCACTGTTTCGGCGGGATCGCGGCGATCATCTCGTCGGCGCGGCCGGCGCGGCCGTCCGGGGTGAACACGTCGTCGTTGCGGCGGGTGGCCAGCACGTAGGAAATGTCGCGTTCCTCGAGCCAGACCCGCAGGTACTTCACCTGCCCGTAGGCTTCGTCGGCGGTGGCCCAGGAGAATGGGACCTGTGCGTCGAGGGCGCGTTCGATCATGTGCTGCGCCAGAACGGGTTTGGTCGCGAACTCCACCTCGTCGCCGATCCCGGCGGCGCGGCACCGGTCCCGGTCGGAGGTCCAGGATTCGGGCAAGTACAGCTCCCGGTCGATGAGCGCGTGCCCGGCGCCGCTGGCGTAGGCGAGGAACACCCCGATCTGACAATTCTCCACGCGCCCGGCGGTGCCCGAGTACTGGCGTTGCACCCCGGCCGAGCGGGTGCCCTTCTTGAGGAAACCGGTGTCATCGACGATCAACACGCCGGCCGGATCGCCGAGGCGTTCGACCACATAGTCACGCACATCGTCGCGGACCCCGTCGACGTCCCAGTCGGCCCGCCGCAGCAGGCGTTGCATACCGTCCGGGCTCATTTCACCGGCTCGCTCGGCGAGGGTCCACCCGTTCTTGCGTTCCAGACCCGCAACCAAACCCGTCACATATTCACGGACCCGGGACCGCGGTTCCGACCGGGCGAACCGACTGGAGATCCGCTCATGCAACGCTTCCAACTCGGCAGCAACCAGATCGAGGACCACACAACCAGTATCGTCTACCTGTCAAGCAAGTGTCGTTGCAGTATTAGAGCGTGTCTCATGTGGGGAGCTTCTTGAAGCAGGTGAGTGCGGCGGCGAGGTGAAGGAAGCCGGCGAAGTGTTCGCCGTGGCGCTCGTAGCGGATGGTCATGCGCCGGTAGCCGGTGAGCCAGGCACATGGTGCGTTCGATCTTCCATCGGTACCGGCCGAGGCGATCGTTTCGCGCGATGCCGCGGCGGGCGATCCGCGGGACGATGCCTCGTTCGCGCAGCCACCGTCGGTGAATGTCGTAGTCGTAGCCCTTGTCGGCGCGAAGCTTTCCCGGCTTGCGTCGGCGCGGTCCGCGCCGAGACCTCACGCCCGGAATCGCTGCCACCAATGGTTGCAGCATCGTGCTGTCATGGGTGTTCGCCCCGGTCACGCCCACGACCAGTGGGATTCCATTCGTTTCGGACAGGACGTGGATCTTCGATCCCTTCTTACCGCGGTCGACCGGACTGGGACCCGTCAGTGAGCCCCCCTTTTCGCCCGCACGCTTGCCGCGTCCAGGATCGCTGCCGTCCAGTCGAGTTCGCCCGCGCTACCGAGCCGATCGAGCACCTCGCGATGGAGTTTCTCGAACACCCCATCCCGCACCCAGGCACTGAACCGTCGATGCGCGGTCGGCACGGTCACCCCGAACGAGGGCGGCAGGTGCCGCCACGCACATCCGCTGGTGAGCACGTACACAATCGCGGTGAACACCGCCCGGTCATCGGCCGGCGCACTGCCACCTCCCTGCGGCCGGGCGACAAAACGCGGAATCAATGGTGCGACTATCTCCCACAACGCATCCGGAACCAACCTCAGTGACAACTCATCTACCACGCGTCACATTATGTCCCACAGGTCACTTCATCCACATGAGACACGCTCTTAGGTGGCGTGTTTCTCAGTAGGGTAAGGCATCTCCGCAACGCCAGCTGTGTCGTGTGTCACATTACTGGGCGGTAGTGGTCGAACCCGCAGGATGGCCTCGTCGGATGCGCCAATGGTTGCACTGTCGGAGTATTCCCGGATGGCATGCGACCCAGCGTAACTGCACTCGTGCCGGCGCTGAGCGGGGGCGCCCAGTCGAGGCGACCGTAGGCGCGTTGCAACGCTCTCGGGAGCGCCTCGTCGAGGTCGGCTGCCAGGGTACTGCGTCGTGGGTCGAGGGAGATGAGGTCGATGTCCTCACTCAATCTTCCATGGGGGAGGTGTGTTCGGGCGAGGGCGGTGCCGCCGATGAAGTGGAGCCGGTCGGCGAAATGTTCGCTGAGATAGGCGAGGAGCAGGGAGATGAGGTGGTCTCGTTCGACTTGTTCGGGGGCGGCGCCGAATTGGTCGGTGACACGGTCGCGTTCGTCGAGGTTCACGAGGCTGCCTGTACCCAGGTTTCGGCGCGGGCGAGGGCGGCGGTCAGTCCCTGCTCGGCGGCGAGGGTGGTGAGGCGTTCGGGGGTGTCGCGGCGGAGGAACCGGATGGTCGCGGTCCTATCGGTGAGGGTGATTGTTCGGTGTCGGCGGGGTACGGCGACGACCGCGGTGGCCAACACACGAGGGATTGCGTGGTGGAGGCGGGCGGCGCTGATGCCCCTCCGGGGGGATGCACCGAACCCGAACCGTTTGCTGAAACTTGGTGCATGATTCGCGGACGATCAAGTCAATGTGTCACCGGGCTCAAAATATCGAATGGGGTTCTGCGTCGACGACCCGATCTGTCCGAGGTGAGGTCACGTCGTCACTGCGGCGAGGAGTTTGTCGGTGACCGGTGTGGGCGTTACTGCTACGGCGAGTTTTTGGACGCGGCTTGCGGTGTCGAGGATGTAGCGCCGTTTGGGGTGCGGTGAGGTCAGGGCGTGGTGGACGGCTTTGGTGACGCGTTTCGGCGGAGCTGCGATCTTTTGCATTCGCTCCAGGAGCTTGCGGCTGCCGGCGAGGTGCGCTGCGTAGAGTTCTCTGTTTTCTTGGCTCAGTTTCGCGGTCATGGCGTCGTGGTCGTCGAGCATTCCCTCCCACATGTCGGTACGGATGGGTCCGGGTTCGATCAGTGAGACGGGGATCTTCCACGGACGCAGTTCGATTCTCAGTGCGTCACCGAGGGATTCGATCGCGTATTTCGATGCGCTGTACGCGCCGGTGCCGGGGGTGGTGATCAGGCCGCTGACCGAGGACATGAACACGATGCGGCCGTGTGCTGCTCGGATCGCGGGCAGGACGGCTTGGGTGACGGCAATCTGCGAGACGACGTTGACGTCGAGTTGACGCGAGAGGTCCTCGATCGGCAGGCCTTCGACCGGTCCGCTGACGATGATGCCGGCATTGTTGACCACTGCGTCCAACCGTGCTGGAAGGTGTCGTGGTAGAGCCGCGATCGCCGTTCGATCGGTGATGTCGAGCGGGACCGCGTGGACGTGATGCAGCTGGTCGAGGCGGGCGAGCGCCGACTCCGAGCGGGCGGTTGCGTAGACGGTCCACCCGGCTTCGCTCATGCGGTGGCAGATGGCCAGACCGATTCCTCGGCCGGCTCCTGTGACGAGTACTGAGGGCATGCGGTGTTCTCCTCTCCAAAAGGGCGTGTGTACCGAGAGGTGTTCAGGGACCGAGGAACTCGACGGCGACGGGAGCGAACTTGTCGTGGTACTGGAAGACTCCGCCGTGGCCGGAGTCTGGGTAGATGATCAGTTCGGAGCCGGGGATGCGGCGTCGTAGATCTTCGGACAGTGGGGTGGGGACCATGCGGTCGTGGTCGCCGTTGGCGATGAGGGTGTCGGCGGTGATGCGTGACAGGTCCGACGGGGCGGAGCGCCCGTACTTCTCGATGGCGGCGAGTTGTGTTCGCAGAACGGATATTCCGACGGCTGTATCGCGGTCGGTGCTGCGTTCGTGGAGACGCCCGATGAATGCCTTCGCAGCGGTCTTGCCTGCTGGGTTGCGGTTGAAGAACAGGAATTCCTTGGGGTCGGCCCGCACGAGCGTTGCGCGCAGAATGTCGACGTAGGTCGTTCGGGAGACCTTGTCGATGTCCTTGCCTCCGCGTGGTCCTGTTCCGGTGAGGATGAGCTTGCGGACCAGGTGCGGGTGCTCGAGGATCAGATCTTGGGCGATGAAGCCGCCCATCGAGAAGGTGAACAGGTCGACTGTGTCGAAGCCGAGCGCGGTGATGAAGGTGTGGGCGTCGGCGGCCATCGCTTCGATGGTGTCCGGCACCTTCCCTGTGGAGGCGCCGACACCGACGTTGTCGAAGGTGACGACGTGGCGGTTCCGTGCGATCGCGTCGACGATTCGGGGGTCCCAGTTGTCGAGGTTGGCGGTGAGGTGGACGAGAAATACGACGGGGATGCCGCCTTTCGGTCCCAGTTCACGGTAGGCGTAGGTGTTCCCGCCTGCGGTGATGGTCTTTGTCGGGGCTGATGCGTAGGCGGTGGCGCGATTGCTCTGGGTGCTCATGTGGGTGTTCTCCGGCGATTCGGTGGGTTCAGGCGGTGGGTAGGGTGATGACGGCTTTGCCGCGGATGCCACCCGAGGCGAGGGCCGTGAGTGCTTCCGGTGTCTCGTGGAAGGGGTACGTTCTTCCGACGATCGGACGGATCGCGCCGTGGTCGACCAGTTCCGCAATGCGGCGTAGTTGCTCACCGCTGGCACGCATGAAAAGGAATTCGTAGCTCACGCCCGCTTTCGCGGCTTGTCTGCGTATTTTGCGGCTCAGGGCGGTGATCGCGAGACGAACGATCGGATTGACGCCGGCGGTGCGGGCGAACGTGGGGTCGGGTGGGCCGGCGATACCGATTGCCTTGCCGCCCGGCCGGAGCACGCGCAGTGATCTTTCGAGGTTGTCCCCGCCGAGGCTGTCGACGACCACGTCGTACCCGTCGAGAACGTTTTCGAAGTCCTCGGTGCGGTAGTCGACGACGACGTCGGCGCCGAGCTGTCGGACGAAGTCGGCGTTTCGGCCGCTGGCGGTGGTGGCGACGCTCGCCCCGAGATGCTTGGCAAGTTGGATCGCGATCGATCCGACTCCGCCCGCACCGGCGTGGATCAGAACTTTCTGCTCAGGTTGCACATGCGCTGTGTCGACGAGTGCCTGCCAGGCGGTGAGCGCGACGAGGGGGAGTGAGGCGGCGTCGACCACGCTGATCGACGTGGGTCGTAGCGCGAGGTCGTCTTCGTGGACGGCGATGCGTTCGGCGAAGGTGCCGATTCGGCCGTCGCGGGGGCGGGCGTAGACCTCGTCGCCGACGGAGAACTGTCGAACGCGGGCGCCGACTCCGATGACGGTGCCCGCCAGATCGTGTCCGAGAGTCAACGGCGTCGGATAGCGGAGCAGTTGTTTGAATTCGCCGGTGCGGATTTTCTCGTCGAGCTGGTTGAGGCCGGCTGCCTGAATTTCGACGAGTACGTCGTGGTCGCCGACGATCGGCTCGCGCACTGTCGTCTCCTGCAGCGGCCGCTTGTACGCAGCGAAGGCGAAGGCTTTCACGACTGATCGCCACTGTTGGTCGCGGAGGACGCGGCGGACGCGGCGGCGGTGTGCGGCTCCTCGCCGAGGAAGGCGAGCACTTCCGGGACGAATTCGCGATGGTATTGGAATATGCCGCCGTGTCCCGAGCTCGGGTAGATGGTCAACTGCGAATTGGGAAGACGCCGCGCGAGGTCGGCGGAGTGCTCACTGGCGACCATGAGGTCGTTGTCGCCGTTCGCGACGAACACTGGCGCGGTGATCTGTGACAGGTCGTCGGGTGCTGCTTTCCCGCCGCCCATGATTGCTTTCAGTTGTGCGAGGCGGGCCTGCATCGAAATGCGTGTGTCTCGGTCGATGGCACGTTCGGCGAGCCGGGCGAAATAGGCGTCGGCGGAGCGTTTGCCTTCGGTCGTGCGTGGGAAGAATAGGAAGTGTCGGGCATCTTTGCGGGCAAGGGCGGCTTTGAGGTAGGCGCGTCCTACGATCCTGCGCATGTGGTCGATTCCGCCGCCGCCGCGTGGGCCGGTTCCTGCCAACACCATTCGCCGAACCAGTGTCGGATTCTGCAGGGCGACCATCTGGGCTACCCCCCCGCCGAGGGAGAAGCCGAGTAGGTCGACGCTGTCGTGACCGAGCGCTCGTATGAACGTGGCCGCATCACGTCCCATCTGCTCGAGGTCGGCGGGGACCTTCGAGTCGGTCGCGCCGACGCCACGGTTGTCGAACGTGATGACGTGGTGGTGAGCGGCGATGCCGTCGATGATGCGGGGGTCCCAGTCGTCCAGAACGGCGGCGAAGTGGTGCAGGAACACCACGGGCACGCCTCCCGTGGGGCCGAGCTCGCGGTAAGCGAAGTTAACGCCGCCGGCGAGGACGAATTTGGTCGGGACCGTGGTCCAGGTGCGGGTGTCGGCCGGTGCGCCGTGGTTGGTTGCCATGTCTGTCCTCTATCCGAAGGAAGTGAGCCTGGCCTGTGAGAGCCCGATTGAATTACGCTCATACTATTATGGTCGTAAGGTTATCGGATAGACTTCGGTAGGGCAAGGACGCGGCAGCATGGAGGATCATCGACATGGCGAGATACGGCAGCGAGCACAAGGCGCAGACGCGCGCTCGGGTGGTGGAGGCGGCGGGTCGACGTCTGAAGAAGGATGGGATCGACGGGGCCGGCGTGAGTGCGTTGATGTCCGACGCCGGGCTGACCAACGGCGCGTTCTACGCGCACTTTGCGTCGAAGGACGAACTCGTCGCGGTGGTCTTGGCCGATCAGCTGACGAAGCAGCTGGATGCTCTGCGGGCGCTACCCGACGACGGTCACTCGTTGCAGTCCTACATCGAGGGTTATCTGTCGGCGAGTCATCGTGACCAACGTGAGAACGGATGTCCTTCCGCTGCCCTGCTCAGCGAAATCAGTCGGTCGACACCGCTTGTGCAGCAATCGTTCACGGATGGTCTCGAGGCCATGATCACCATCGTCGCCAGTCGTACCCACATCGACGACACAGCCGCGGCGCGGACCTTGGCGATCGGGCTGATGTCGAGCCTGATCGGGACCCTGCAGTTGTCGCGGGCGGTGTCGGACCCGACGCTGTCCAACGAGATCCTCGCGGCCGGGCTCGCGAACGCGTTTCGCCTCATCGAAAACTGAATGCAACCGACTGGGAAGAGAGGCCAATGACAACGACGACGCGTGGCCGTACCCGAGCGCATATGTAGTGGACCCTCGGGCTCAAGGCGGTCGCCATTTTCCACCGCAGCGGCCATCCTTCGACTCGCCACCCTTGTCGCGATCGACGACGCCGCCGGACGTCGGTGACCATCGAGGGTGCTGTCGTCATCGTGAACCTCTCGGATTGGTGGCCTGTCGTCCACTGATGCGCAGACAGCCAGGTGCCGAGTGGGTTGCCTCTGGCTCACGTGTGTGCCCACAGTCAATCCCGAACGGACGCGAACGTTTCTCGGTGGAGGCGGACCAGGCGGACCGATTCGTCGTCGAACGCGTGCGCGGTCGTGGCCAGCACGTTCAGCGCGCCGGTGACCGGAGCCGCCGCAGCCGTCTTCTTCGCAGCTATCTTTCCCGGTGCGTTCGAGTCGGCCGGCGAAGTCCTGCATGTACTGGATATGATGGGTGAGGCCGCGGTGTTCGTGGCAGGCGGACGGCCGCCGGCTCTACGCCGAGGTCAAGGGCGCGTCCACCGTGCCGGGGTTGGATGTCGATACCGCGATCGGGCAGCTGGTGCGGCGGATGCACTACCGTGGAGCGCCGGAATCGCTCCGAGCGAACCGGATCAGTCGGTGTCGTTTGCGTTGGTGGTTCGGGACGAGCCGCGATCGGTGGAGGCTGCGGTGCGGGCACCTCAGCGGATTCTGGATCTGTTGGGGATGGCGCTGTATGCGGTTGCTGAGGACGGTGGGGTGCGGCAGCTCTTTGGCCGCGTGTGAAGACGTTCCCCCGAGCGTGAGCGGGGACGGTCGGCGGGGTGGGGATACCATCGCCAGGTCCCGCGTGAGTGGGGTAGTGCGGTGATGGGGCGTAGCTCAGTCGGTGAGAGCCGTGGACTCATAATCCGTTGGTCGCGGGTTCGAGCCCCGCCCGCCCCACCGGAGGGCCACCTCGACCCGGTGGCCGTCACCGACGGTGCCGATGGTGCCGCTGGCACCGGGCACCGGGCAACCGAGTTCGCGCCAGCCCGGGGTCCGGACCTGTTGTGCGGCAAGCTGTGCACAGAACCACGAGGGGCGGCGGTGACCGCGGACACCACGGAGGTGACCGAGCTGAGCCGGATGGTGGCCTTCGCATTGCGGTGGTGCGCCCACGGCGGCGGCCCGGCCGAGGTGATCAGGGCGGATTTCGGGATGGACACCGCGGCGTTCTTCCGGACACTGGTCGCGTATCTCGACGTCGCTGCGCCGGCCCCGCTGTGGCCGGTGCTGGTCGAGCGAATGACCACGGTCGCCCGTCGACGACTCTGGCTGGGCACCTGATCAGCCACGGGCGGCACGTGTTTTAAGTTGGTGGTTCACCGTTTTCACTACGCGCGGCTCGTCGAGATTCGGCGCACTCAAAGATTGCGCCGGAACGTCTCGCCCAGGGTCGCTCCGGCGGTCCTGGATTCGTCCGGATACGGTAGTCGCGGATGGGTTACTTCCCGTCGGTGGCGAACAGGCGGTGAGGCGTGAGCGCTCCGCAAGCCGGGCACGAGATCCGGCGGGCCTTCGCCGTCAACACCCAGGGGTGACGATGCCGTCCTCATTGCCGTGGGGGTAGAGAAGTTCGGCGAGGCGTCGACCGGTGACGGTGAAGCTGGGCGCTGTCTCTCGTTGGAAGAATTCCTTCTTGCGGGTGCGCAGGAGGTCTTCACC